>JAYVIY010000033.1:0-2111 GCA_043769795.1 Pseudobdellovibrio sp.
TAATGACATTAACGGCGTCAATTAAATCAGCTCTTACGCCTTCTTCGGTGTAAAAACCTCCGCCGTAAAAAGCGCCACTTTCATAGATGTAACTTTTTGAACTGTTTGTCGCATTAAAAAAGTTTAACCATTTTTTAACGAAGGGATTGTCAAACAGACGATACTTGATATCGAAAAATTGACCACTCTTTGATTTAAATTTTACAATTAGAAAACGATCGGACGTCATTGGCGCCTCTTTTTAGAGTTGAGAACCCATTATCTAAGAATAAAAACACAACTCAATACAATTTTTATGTTTGTAGACCAATCATGACGCCACGCCACAGTTGCGCATTTTAAAAACGAAATGCTAAGCTCGGCTATGCGTGAAGCCGTAATAAATATCTATTGGAAAATCCGGCGACTCTACTGGAAAAATAAAACACGTATTCTAAAATTATATTTTCTAGTCAAAGACCGGCCAAGCACCTTTAAAAATATCCTGCAAGAGCAGTCTAATAGGGTGTACGGCAATTTCCTTCGGCATTTTAACAGAGCCATGAACAGCCCCAACCGAATAGTGGGTTTTTTAGTTCAAATCTATGGAGAAGGCAGCGATAAAGTTGGAGATATTTATGGCTTTTTTGTTAAGTTTTACTGGAGTTGCAGGAGGAAAATCGGAATCATATCTGGCTTTTTTGTTCAGCTTTACTGGAGTTGCAGGAGGAAAATCGGAATCATATCTGGCTTTTTTGTTCAGCTTTACTGGAAATGGAGCGGTAAAATCAGATTTATTTGGGGCTTCTTGGTTGGAAAAACCTTAGGATACGTCCGGCAGATTTCTGTAGATAGCTATTGGTCACTCAAAAGAGGCTACGACAAGCTTCTCGCGCGCTACACGGAAGGGTATTGGCAAATAAAAAAGTCAAAATTTATTTATCCGATCTCAAAAAGCTATTGGTTTTTAAAATACCAAGCACAATCGAAAATTCTTCCTTTTTTTAAAAAAAGAAACAATTAAAATTAAATTCCTAAAAGCTTACCGAGCTCGGGAAGGGTTCTCGAAAAGCTGGTCTTTCTTGATTGATCGATGGCGCGGATGTACTCAACAGATTTCTCCAGTTGTTGTGACTGGTCGGATTCATTCATAAAATTTAGAATTCCTGCAATTTTTGAAGAAGGATTTTTACTCTTAGCTTCAAAATCGAGAATTTTTTTGGTAACGACTTCTTTGATTTCTTTTGGAAGCGCCTGAATGCTGAGATAAGAAGGCTCGTGAACAACACCCGGATGAAAGTAGCCATCGGCACCGAGAGCAATTAATTTAAAGTTTTGTTCTTCAATCCAGCGGGCGTATTCATCTAAATAAAAAACACTCATAAGGTGCACAGAGCAGAGCAAAAGAATTCTCAAATTTTTATAGGGGTAATTATCAAGTTTATGCAGGTTTTTTTCTAGCTGCGGCCAAGGCGCTGGATATCGCATGTAATGATTTCGCTCACCAATACCATCGACGCTAACAAAAGCTTCAACAAGTTTAAAATGTTGCCACTGTTCGAAAATTTTCTCGTCTAAAACAGTTCCGTTCGTGTGATACCGCAGCTGTATGTGTTCAGCGTGTCCGGAACTTACGCAGGCGTCAATTAAGGCTCGATGCTCTTCGAGAAGCATGGGTTCTCCGCCTCCGATTATCAGCTCACGTATCGAGGGTAAAAAAGAATTTAAATCATTCCAGAATTCCGCATTCTTATACCACTCGAATCGTGCGGAATCTATTTTTCCTGCCCAGAAAAATTGGTTATGAAGTTCTTCATTACGAAGCGAGTCTTCGAGTTTTTTAGCAAGAGCAATCCATTTACTTGAATCTTTGGGTCCACACATCACACATGTGAGGTTGCAGGTATTGCCGAGTCGTAAATCGATAGAGACCAGGCCCTCAGTAAGACCTCCGTCAGGACTGGTAGAATCAACGCGCTCCTGCAACCATTCTTTAGTAAAGCGTCGCTCCCAGGCTTTGTTTTCTGCAATCCGATGAGACTCATATCCGACGCTTTCTTCGCGATAACAACGGGCGCAAGATGAAACCTGTTCTCCGCGAAGCATTTTCTGCAGAGCATCTTTAACAACAT
>JAYVIY010000034.1:0-5775 GCA_043769795.1 Pseudobdellovibrio sp.
CGCAGCCCGAACCAGAAAGTGAAGACCGACGCCCACAACAAAGCAGGCCCAGAGTAAAGACCATTCTGGAATGAAAATAAAAGAAATGCAGAAGAGCGCACCAGCAACCCAGTCAAGCTCATCAAAGGGTATCCAGGGAATGCCGGGTTTAATACTGAATCTGCGTTTCAGAAAGCTTTTCACAAGATCACCCAGTAGGGCTGAAAAACTGTAAAGTGCACCAAAAGCCGCAGGGTAATGTGAATAGTCGATTAAACTCATTCGTCTTATCTGTGCTGATAGTTCGAAGGCTTTTTGTTGAGCGACAAAAACCAGAAAGCCAATGACTAGCCCACTCAGTAAGCCCCGATAGGTTTTGTGTGAACCGAAAATTTCTTTATTCTTCCATTTATAGCCCATATCAATTGCTGTATTCCATTCTGGAAATATTTTTTGTCCGATAATAGGTCCCATATTCGCAAAGCCTGCGGGAAGTAAAAGCCAAAAGGCCTCTAAGTATTGCACAGGTTAATACCTTCGTGGATTCTCAGGAATTTTCGGCGCCGGTAAATCAAGAGGCAAGTGGAGGGGAAGTCGATCTATGGGAATTTTTTCAAGATCTTTTTTGATCCAACTGAGGACCAGTTTCTGAATTACAGGGCCGATGACTTCTCTTATTTTTCCACAAAAATGCGGCTCGGCGGCAATGGTCAGTGAATAAAAGTTTTTTGACTGATATTCGCTTTCGAGGTAACTGCAGATTTCCTTCGCAAAGGGAATTGCACTGGCCTCTTCCGGAAACGGATTTTCGAATTTTCTCAGTAGTTCGAGACGATTTCTCTTTTTTGTTTCCGTATAAATGCTTACACTTTTCTGACTTGCAATTACAAACCAATGACCGAACATGCAAAACCTCACTTTAAATAGAGAGTTTTCACCCTTGAGCTTTCGCTCTTGAAGTTAAATGAGCAATTGTCATACCCGTTTTTATGAAGTGGATATGTGAAAATGCGATTTCGTAGTACCGATTATGAACTCAACTCATCCGAACTATGGAAATTTGACCAAACTTAAGCTCTGAATACTTTGCTCAATTTGTTGCCGTGGCATCATGATTGCTTTTGTACCACTCTAGCTAGAAAAAAGAGGGAGCAGAATGATTTTCAAAAATCGAACCCACGCAGGGGAACTTCTCGCTGCGAACTTACTTAAATATAAAAATAGAAATCCGGTGGTGTTGGCACTTCCAAGAGGCGGGGTGCCGGTTGCGTCTGAAATTGCCTACCTGCTGGGGGCCCCATTTGATGTTCTGGTGGTAAGAAAGATCGGCGCGCCGTTTAACGCTGAGCTCGCCATCGGTGCCATCTGCGAAAATGATGATCCGATTTTAAACACGATTACACTTTCGCAGATCGGGTTTGAACCTGACGATATAAAAAATACGCTTAAGTCAGAAAAAAATGAAGTTCAACGGCAAGTAGCCTTATTCCGTCAAGGAAGTAGCCTCGGCGACTTCAACCAAAATTTGGTTATTATTGTGGATGACGGTTTGGCGACCGGAGCCACGGTCAAAGCCGCAATCAGATACCTTCAGAAAAAAGGCGTCGAGCATATTGTGGTGGCGGTGCCCGTTGCACCGGCCAGCACGGCCCGTGTTATCCGCCCGCGGGTCGAAGAACTGGTTACTTTGGTCGAACTTGAAGATCTGTATTCGGTCGGTCAATGGTATCGCGATTTCAGTCAAGTTACGGATGAGGAAGTTCTTTCACTACTGGCAGCCCAGGCCGGTTCGAACAGAAAATTACGTAAGCTACCAAAGAGTCGTTCCGTTACGATAGGCCTCAGTGAAAAAAAGGCAAAAAATAGACTCAATGGTGAATTGACCGAATTTCCTGGAATGAAAGCTCTGATTATTTTTACACACGGAAGCGGCAGCGGGCGAAAAAGCACTCGCAATATTCAGGTGGCAGAAATTCTCAATCGGGCGGGTTACGCAACACTACTCTTTGATTTACTGACCACCGCCGAAGAAAGAAATCGTAAGAATTTTTTTGAGATAGGGCTACTGAGTGAGCGGCTGCTTAAAGTGACTGAATGGGTGCGGCAACAACCAAGTTTGAAGGGACTTCAAATTGCCTACTTCGGAGCCAGTACCGGTGCGGCCGCAGCACTAAGGGCGGCTGCTGAGTTGCCTTCAGGTCATTCGGTTTTTGCGGTTATTAGTCGGGGCGGACGACCTGATCTGGCGGGAGAAGCTTTGGCAAAAGTTCGAGCTCCAACTTTGCTTTTGGTCGGCGGAAAAGATTACGAAGTCATTGAACTCAATCGCAAGGCACAAAAAACAATACCAAATGCAAAGTTGTCAATAGTACCGAATGCCACTCATCTATTTGAAGAACCCGGCACACTCAGCGAAGTTGCTCGGCAAGCCACATACTGGTTTGACAGCTGTCTGAAATTCAATCGTACCGATATTTCTAAACCGGATACGGTTTCTTATGTCTGATATTGAATTGGAAATCGAAAAAAATTTAATTTCAATTAACCGTGCCGATGATCTCGATATTTTGATTGATTCAATTAAAAATAAAAGAGTAGTGATGCTCGGCGAGGCCAGCCATGGTACGGAAGAATATTATCGAATGAGAAGGGTCATTACCCAACGGCTGATTCGGGATCATGCATTTTCGTTTGTGGCCGTTGAAGGAGACTGGCCGGATGCTTATCGATTGAATAAATATATTAAAACCGGAGAGGGCGGTAATGCCAGAGATGTCCTCAGAAAAAATCACCGTTGGCCAACGTGGATGTGGGCGAATGAAGAAATCGTAAAACTTGCAGAGTGGATGCGCCACGAAGGGGCTGATTTTTACGGTCTCGATATGTATTCACTTTTTGAATCGATAGAAGAAGTCGTAAGGTATCTTAAAGAAAACAATCCAATAATAGCCGCAGAGGTCGCGCAGCGATACAGTTGCTTTGCGCCCTTTGAAAACGATGAAATTTCTTATGCCCGGGCTTTAGTAAAAAATCCGGCCGGTTGCGAAGCAGAGGTACTTCGAAATCTGCAAAAAATGCTCGCGATCAGAATTCAGGACTTAGAAAAAAACGGAGACGAACTTTTCAGTGCGCAGCAAAATGCCTATATCGTGGCTTCGGCCGAAACCTATTATCGTTCGATGTTTGCCGCCGATGAAAACGGTTGGAATATAAGAGATGGCCACATGATGGAAACTCTAGATCGCCTTCTTGAAAATGCAGGCGAAGGAAGCAAGGCAATTGTATGGGCTCACAACACGCATATTGGCGACTATCGCGGAACCGATATGCTTAAGAATGGATACGTCAATATCGGTGGCCTCGCGCGCCAGAGTTATGGCGACGAAAATGTTGCACTCGTCGGATTCGGAAGCTACCAAGGTCAGGTTGTGGCTGGGCACGCGTGGGATAGTCCGGAAGAGACAATGAATTTACCTCCGGCGAAGGCCAATAGTTACGAAGATTTTTTTCATAAAGTTGCCGTCCGAAAAAAAACCAGTCAATTTTATCTGATGCTGAATCATCTGAAATCGGGCGCTTTATCCAGAGTTCTAGGTCATCGGGCGGTTGGTGTAGTTTATGACCCGGCATTAGAATCGAAAGGCAATTACGTTCCTACCGAACTTTCCAAGCGCTACGATGCCTTCATCTACATTGATAAAACGCATGCACTGAGATCGTTGCATGCGCTATATGTTCGAGGTGAATTTCCTGAAACTTGGCCTTCGGGTCTTTAGTACGACGACTAAAGTGCCGACATTGAAGTGGCCTGCGGGCCCTCTTCGCCGAGCTCTTCTAGAAACTTCACTTTTTCACCGACCTCCAGGTTGTCAAATTTTTTGTTGAGCAGACTTCTTTTATCGAAATAGAACTCACGTCCATCGTAAGTGGTTAAGAAGCCGTACCCATCGTTAAAAAAGAGTTTCGAAATCTTTCCTACATGCTGACCTTCCGTCTGATGCGACTCACTTCGATGAGCTCGGGAACGATCACGGATACTTGTGGATTTTTCACGGAGCAGGCGTTCTGCCGAGTTGAAAGAGTCACGTATGGCTACATACACATCGCGATGAGCTTCATTACGAAGGGGTTTTCGATTGATCACAATATCTTCACCCGGCAAAAACACATGAATCTGAATGTGAAAAAGCCGATCATAGCGCCGATGGCGATGCGGTAACGAAATGGCCACTTCCACTCTCACTATTCTTTCAAAAAAATGTTCGAGCTTTTCAATTCGCTTCTGTACTGCAAGCCAGATTGCATCTGACTCTGAAAAATCTAGAAATGTTATTTGAAACGGAACCATATAACCTCTTTTCTAATGTGAATAGTTCGAATTTGTCCTATCCGACTCTATGAAAGTTTTCAGTGAAGGGTCGACGACGGCGACCAGATCTTTTATTTCGCCGGCGGAAATGTGTTTTTTTATTACGTTCAGGGCGACAAGTATACTCGGCTCCAATTCGGAAGTGGTAATACCTATCGGACCTAAACGCTCTTTTACAGACGCGACGAAATCATCCTTACTCTGGGCGCCTTGTTGCGTAACATAAGGATTCCATCCCTCAAAAAATGAACCGCGTAGGATCAGCGGCAGTTGCGCTGAAAAGTGGGCCGCCTCATGGATGCTCATTTGATCCCTTAAGGACTGTAGCACGGCTTTAAGCAGGTGATAGATGGCATCGCCCTCAAGGCGCTTAAGCTCTTTCTGCATTTCGTTAATCCAAATCTGTGCTTTGTTACAGGTTCGTGCGAACAGGCTTACTTTTTTTCTGATTTTGGGTTTTAAAATTTTATTTTTTTTGATTCGAATTTTCTTATATTCCTGTTTATTCATTTTAGAATTGAGCATAAAACTCACCTCTTTGTATTCAAAAGTTCGTGCAAGTGATGGACCAGTGCACTTTTGCCCGCCAGAGAAAGAATTCCATAAACGAGACCACATTAATTTCTGCCCCAAGCGCTCCACAGAGTTTCTTTTCGATTTTTCGGCTTGGATTTTCAGTGGCACATTTGCTGCTTTACTTATTTGTGTGTGAAAAGCAGCGATGCTAATCAGAACTTAAGCGGGTGTAAGTCCCGTCAACAGAATTGTTCAGTTGCTGTTGTAGTCAGGATCGATTGAGTTATGGAGACATAGATTCAATATGCCGATCGACAGAGTTTCGGGTGTGTTCGTATCCGAAACTGACAAACGGGCAGGTTGTAGCGAAAGCGAACCTCAAAAATCCGAAAGGCCGATGACCGTTAGGAAAGAACGACGATCAGACCTTGAAAAGGCCGAGCTAAGCACACTGGCGAAGGCTACAATTGTTGGCGAAGAGCTGAATACACGCAGCCAACAACTTTTCTCCGGATGGGAGGACGACATGTCAGGAATGAGTTATGGTGAAAGCACGGAATCTCTTTACAGGAGTTAGCGGATTTTTTCGCTAACAGTGATATCGCATAAACTGCGGCTCTTGCTTGGAAACACTCAGGGGTCATAGCGAAAGCGAGCATCTTAACTGAAAGAAGGTCAGATGAGATCGATAAGTATCATTAAAATTGATGCGAGGATCTCAGGAGTAATTTGTTACGGTATGAATCGTAATAAGTTTGCATGACGTAAAGTCAGCTCTTGAGCTGTTCTGGAGAAATTCCAATGGACAGTTCTGCAGGCAGGGCGGTGGAGCCGTTAAAGTAGTATTTTAATTAGATACTATTTTGGCGCGCCACTGCCTATGTTTTATGGCGAATAAGCTCATGACCGGC
>JAYVIY010000035.1:0-5765 GCA_043769795.1 Pseudobdellovibrio sp.
AGAGGTGGTGAAAAAAATTGAACCGCCGCCGAAGCCGGTGCATAAAGCTGAGCAAGTGGCACCAAAACCCGTCGTTGTGCAACCTCCGCCAAAGCCAGCGGGTAATCCTTTAGCGGATAACAAACCTTCAGGACCTGCAGTGAAAGCAGTTCCTGTCGCTCCGAAACCTGTTCCTCCGCCGCCACCTCCGCCGAAACCGGTCGACATCAGTAAACTCGGTGCTTTGGCCGCAATGGGCGGGCTCAAGCTCGATGCAAAGAGCAACAAAGCGGTACCTGCTGAGGTGAATATTGCAGCCAATACTAATACAAAAACCACCAGTGACATTGCAACAAATTCGATGACCAGCGACTTAAAGGCCGCAACTGCAAGTGCAGCGGCCAGCAACAGCACGGCCAATAGTGGTCCGATAAAAACCAAAGGCAAGAGCAGCGTTGGTGGAAGCGGTTACGGAACCGAAGGATTAGGAACGGGTACAGGCCAGCGCGGAGTTAAAGGCGGAGTTGTGGGTAAGCCGACTTTATCTGCCGTTAACGCCAGCGGGCGAACCGAAGGCTTAAGCCGCGATCAAGTGATGAAAGCCCTGCAGGCTTACTTAGGAAAAATTCAGTCCTGCTACGAAAGATCTTTGCTTTCTGATCCGAACCTTTCCGGACGCATCGAGTTTGAATGGAACATTTCAAAAAGCGGAAATGTCGGGAGCGTCGATATCAAGAAAAATTCTGTTGCCGGCGGAGAGCAATTGGGTGACTGCGTTTCCGGCGTGATAAAATCAATCAAATTTCCGAGTGCTTCGAACGGTGAAGAAACCAATCCTTCAGTGGGCTTTCCTTTCGGAAGATTGTAATCCAACAATTGTCTAGGCCAAAAAAATTTCAGACGAAAGTCGTATCAGCATCATTTTTAAAGCATTCGCATTGTACTCCCCACTGGGGCGGCTTAAAATAAGTTAGTCAATGAAGTCATAAAAAGGGAGTTCCATCTTGGAAATTTTTGCATCGATTTTAGAAAACTTTAAGCATGAACCTTTATTTATGTGGATGATAGCAGTGACATCACTTTTGGGATTAGGCATCGCGGCAGAAAGACTGCTCTATGTTCATAGAGCTTCGAGTCTCGATAAAGATGATTTTATGAATCGCGTAAATCAACAGATCTTAAAAGGAAATTTACCGGCGGCCATTCAGGTTTGTATGCAACTTGAAAATCCTCTGACAAATATTGTTAAGGCCGGACTAGTGGCTGTGGCCAATAGTAAATCGGCAGAAGAAGTGCAGACGGCAATGGATGCGGTGGCCCTTCGCGAAATTCCACGAATTGAAAAGCGAACAAGTTTACTTGCGCTGATGTCGAATTTGGCAACGTTGATCGGACTTCTTGGAACGATCGCAGGTCTGATTGGCGCCTTTAAAGCGGCCGCCGGAGCAAGCCCTGAACAAAAAGCAGTGATGCTTTCGAACTCAATTGCACTTGCCATGAATTGTACGGCCTTCGGTCTCTTTGTAGCTATTCCGTTGCTTGCTGTTTACGGTTACATTCAGACTCGCGCAACAGAAACCGTTGATGATATACACGAGGTTGCGGTTCAGACCTTGAATTTTATTATTTCTAACCGACAAAAATTTAAATAAGTAGTAAAGAGGTTCTATGGCTGGCGGTGGCGGTGGTGGCGGCGACAAACGAAGCGCAAATGCCGAAATTAATTTAGTTCCCTACATCGATTTGCTTTCGACGCTGATATGCTTTCTTTTGATCACAGCTGTTTGGCAGCAAGTCAGTGTTATTACAACTAATTCTTCAACCACGCCACCGAGTGAAGATTCTTTTAATCCCACACCACCAGACCCGAACAAAATTGATCTCAGTATTAAAATTTTTGACAACCGTGTTGAGCTCACTGCGGGAAAAGACATGAGAGCCATCAATTATGTGGCCGGCCAGTTTGATAGAAAGGCTGTGAAAACCACCTTACAGAGCTGGAAAAAGCAGTATCCAGACAAAAAAGATATCACTATTAACTCTGAACAACAGGTTCCTTATAAACTGTTGATTGAAGCGATGGATATTCTTATCGAAGAAAATTTTTTAGGTCCGTCAATCAGCACGAATTAGCTAATTTTTATATTCCTGTAAAATTTCAGGCCTGAAATTCGTTCTGAATTTAATACGATTCTTAAGCTCTTCTCGCTGGCGACGTACGAAGTTCATTCGATCATCACTGAGAAGTTCACCTTTAACGGTGATGTCTTCCAGGTTCAGTTTTTTATTAATGGTGCCCCCGTTAGCTCCGGCTGCGGCATTTTGCGCACTAACTTCTACTGCAA
Organism: Pseudobdellovibrio sp.; assembly: GCA_043769795.1. GTDB lineage: Bacteria > Bdellovibrionota > Bdellovibrionia > Bdellovibrionales > Bdellovibrionaceae > Pseudobdellovibrio. The sequence goes on from JAYVIY010000035.1 coordinate 2,325, forward strand.
ACATTAGAAAAAACAAAACCAGCGATACTTGATTTGATTTCATATGCTAGACTCATCGGCAATCTGCCACCGATTTTCAAATCCGTTCTAATTTGAGACACTTTACTTTTGTCGGGCTTTTATATGTGGGGTTGATCGGCGCCCCGAATGAATTTAAAATTAACTCAATGTCGAGTTCAAAAACCACAATCGGAAAACCCGGTTATCACTTACAACCAAAGTACGATCTTTATTTTTTACGTAAAAAACGAAATTACCACGGAAAAAAATCGGCCGTTCCTGAACTGCCGCTGGTCAGTCTGATCGATATGTTTACCATTCTGGTCATTTTTCTTCTGATGAATTTTTCTACCGACGGCGAAAGTTTTTTTATTCCTAAAGGTGTAAAACTTCCGTTAGCAGTTAATGGTAAGCCTTTACAAAGCTCTCCGTTACTTTCGCTCAATGCGAACGAAATCATTCTAGAGACCGAAAAGCTTCCGGGCTCTGAGGCGCTCAATCTTTCTGCACCCATCAATGGAGATCTAGCCCAGATCATAACCGCACTTAATTCGCTGAAGCTTTCAAGAAGTCAGAACTTAAAAACGGGCGAAACCTTTAAGGGGCAGATTAATATTCAGGCCGACGAAAATCTGAAGCTGGAGCTGGTTAAAAAAGTAATGAAAATCTGTGTTCAAAACGGCTGGGGTTCAATTAATTTTGCCGTACGAAGCGGTGAATAATTTAAGAGTGAACCAGATTAATTAATTTTTTTAATTTGTTTGTAGCCCAAAGTAATAAGCGCTCTCAAAGCTTCAATATCCGAACTCAAATTCAAAAACTGTCTGACTTCGACTAAGATCTGCAGCGACTGCATATCGAGCTGTCCGAGGTTATTATTGTGGCTTGAAGAAGAGTCTGATTGTCTGACGCTGGCCGGGTGAGCCGCGGCCTCTTTTATTGTTTGAGTCAAGCCGGCCAAACCAGAAGCTGCTGCATTTTTAACATGCTGGCTATTAGATTGAGACGCCTGCTGAGTTGATTGCTGGTACTGAGTAGGGGCCGGAGTATTAATCGGAATTGAAACCGGATTCTGCGATTGCAAGTCGCCCATCATCGACGCAAGATTTTTTAGTTCCTGCTTAAAATTCTGAATGCTCGGTGTATCCAAAGAAGCTTCGCCACTTCTTTGTGCTTTCAGATAAAGACTGACTAGCATATCTTGAGTGGTCGCCAGATCTTTAACAGAAGGGCTCTGATTCAAAAGCCAGGTATAGGCTTTCTGCAAAGTTTCTTTAGTAAAAGCCTGTGGCGGGAGCGGGTTAACTGTCATGGGATGGTAACGCTAACGAGCCTGTTTCTGTGAGTCAACAATATCGTCCTACAAAAAAATTACTGAAAATTCAGGGTAAAAATACGTCGCTTAATTTTTTGGCTCTGCATATTCTTTCGCCACGATCCCGTACTTTTCAATTTTTCTTAAGAGCGTCTTTTTCGGAATATTTGCATGAATGGCAGTCTGGTTTATCCGGCCTTTAAAAGTCTTTAAAGCCTTGATAATAAACTGTTTTTCAAACTCTTCTTTTTGTGCGTTAAAATCAAGAAGCCCGTTGCTCGGAAAGGCAATGCTGATATCTTCGTCAGACAAATCGTCGCCATTTTCATCGGAATCAATAGAGTCAATATCAAAATCTCTTTCAGAATTGATTTCTTCATCGCTGAAGCTCTGAGCAGATTTTTTAATACTTTCTGATTGACTACTTATCAACTGAGCCAAATCAACCATGTTCACACCAACGTGCTCAAGAATTGCCTCTGGCAAGCTTCCTAAAGAAATAGCGTTCGATGATTCAAGAACAAATGCATGCTCAATCACATTCTCTAATTCACGGATATTTCCCGGCCAGTTGTATCGCTTCAATATCGACAAAGCTTCGTTGCTTATGCTTGTCACTTTTTTGCAGTGCACTTGATTGAACTTACGTATAAAAATATGAATTAAAACCTCGAGATCATCTTTTCGGTCATTCAATTGCGGTAAGAAAATCGGTACCACGTTCAATCTATAAAATAAATCTTCTCTGAAGCGACCGTCTTTCATCATCTCTTCAAGTGGACGGTTGGTCGCAGCGATGATACGCACGTTTGTCTGAATCTCGCGGTTCGATCCCACCGGCACAAACATTTTTTCCTGAAGCACCCGCAGAATTTTAACTTGCATCAGCGGCGGCATATCGCCGACCTCGTCAAGAAACAGAGTGCCACCCTCGCAATATTGAAATTTTCCGATTTTACGTTCACCGGCACCGGTGAATGAACCTTTTTCGTGTCCGAACAATTCAGACTCAAATAGATTTTCCGGAATCGCCGAACAGTTGATCGCAACAAATTTTTCATCTTTGCGGGCCGAATTGAAATGAACCGCTTTTGCGACCAGTTCTTTACCGGTACCCGAAGCTCCGCGAATCAAAACCGGCGTATCGACTTTTGCAAGTTTGTGAATCACATTAAAAACTTTTTGCATTTGTGATGTATTGCCGATAATTTTTCGGCCTTCATCAACAAATACCGGCGACGACACCGCCAGATTCGAAATCAAAGTGTGGGCGTTAATGGCTTTATCAATCAGATTAATCAATTCGTCGCTTGAAATCGGTTTAGACAGAAAATTATAAGCGCCATCGCGCACGGCCTGCACAGCCACTTCAACAGTTGCATGCGCCGTTAAAATCAAAACTATAATTCCCGGATCGATTTCTTTTATTTCTTTAAGTGCGGTCAGACCGTTTTTGCGGGGCATGTCCACGTCTAAGATAACGATATCAAAGGCACGCTGTCCAGACGGAGCCGCTTTGATTTTTTCAAGGGCATTAACACCGTCGAAAGCTTCTTCTATGCTGAATTTTTTTACGTTTTCAAGAGCTGATCTAACCGATAGACGCAGAGCCTGATCATCATCAACAACAAGTACTTTCAGCATTTAATACCTCCGAACTTTTTTCGAATGTGAAATATATCGCATCAGTGAAAATAATTCGCCTGTTATTATTCTGACAGTTTTTGAAATTAGTACCTGTAAAACAGATAGACACTCAAGTAGGTTTAAGAATTAAGCGGCAGGCTCACGGTAAACTTCGAGCCTTTTTGCGCTTCGCTTATCACGGTCAGCTCGCCTTTATGTAAAGTAACGAAGTAATGGGCCAAATAAAGCCCGAGGCCAGTGCCCTTGATGGTCGAAGTTTTCACATTATGGCTGCGGAAGAACTTCATAAAAATATTAGGTAGGTCTTCTTCAGGTATACCCATGCCCGTGTCAATAACCTCAATCAGCACAAGACTGCCTTCTTCGCGCGACTTAACAGTGACCAGCGAGTCTTCTAGGCTGTACTTGATGGCATTCTCAATAAGGTTAGAAAACACCTGCTTGATCAGGTCAGAATCCACACTGACCGGAAACATCGG
>JAYVIY010000036.1:0-2103 GCA_043769795.1 Pseudobdellovibrio sp.
TCATTTCGATTTTAACGACTTTGCCTGTTTTAAGTAACGAATTGAGATTATCGCAGTCGCAGGCTCTGTCACAGGGTTTTAGGCCACAGAAAAAATCTCAGGTTCGGCCGGGCAAAATTGAATTGGCGCCAAATTCCTTAGCTTGGCCGGTGGCTTTTATTGATTCCCAGCACACCATCGGCAACAGTATGCCGCAATATCAGAATTACAGTAACGAAGCCTACTACCATGAAGGTTCCGACCTCAGAGTGGCGCAGGAAAAAGAGATCAAAGCACCGGTTGACGGATACATTCAGGGCGATTTTTACAGCTATGTAACCGACCCGAATACCGGCGAAGATAAGAAATACACTAAGTCGTTTAGCGAAGGCGGCGATGAGCTTTATTTTGAAGTTACTCTGAAAACCGATCAGGGCTACTTGCTTGAATTTCACCACGTTAATCCTCAAAAATTGCCTAAAGCAATTCGCGAACTGGTTTTACGGGGCGGCGGAAAAGTAAGCCAAGGTGAAGTTCTCGGGTTTGCAGCACTGTGGCCCAATTCGAGGTTTGGCGAAAGATATGACCACATTCATTACAATTTAATTTCTCCCGGCGGGGTTTACCTGAATGCCGAGTTTTTTTCGACTGCGTTGACTGATAATTCTGCCCCGATAATTAAAAATATATTTGCTGTTTACAAAAATAAAAAAATAGAAATTCTAAATAAAAAATTACCCGGGCTACCAACTGAAATTATCGTTTCAGCCGTTGATATGAAGGGTGAAAATATTTATCCGCTGCCTCCAGTGTCTGTCATTGCGACGACGGGTGAAAACAAAAAAGTGGGTTGGGATTTTTCACAAACCCTACTCAGTTTTGCCGGAACTTTTCCGGACATCCGCGAAGTGTATGCCCGTAATCTTAAACTTTCAGATGGACGAAGCTTTACGACCAAGGGCGACTACACCAACACCGTATTTTTATTCCGTCTAAAAATACCTCCGGATTCAGCGGGGCCGATTGTGTTGAGTATTCGCGACAGCTCGGGAAATGAAAATCGAACTGTGCTAGAAACGACAGAATCTTATTGAAGTTTAGGTGCGGGATTTCTTTCTTGAACGGCGTATCTGAAGCCCAACATCAAGCCGAAATGGTCGGCATTTTCATTGGCCTTATTGGTGACTGACATTAAATAGCGGGCTTCAACCAGTATCGTGTAAGTGGGTCGCTTCATAATTTCTGACTGTAATGCCAATTCAAAGCCATATTCAACCGTGTCTTTTGCGGACGTATCGATTTCAGAGCCAACGGGAAAGTCTGAATGGATAAGGCGCGGCGAACCTACTGAATAGCCGGACGCAAAACAGAGCGAACCAGAAAATTTTTCAGAAAACCATCTTCGATAGCCCATGGTAAAGTGCGCCAAAGTCGTTTGGGTCTCGATGTATTTTCCGGTTTCTTCTCTGAAATAGTTTTTTTCCATGAGAAAAAGAGAAATTTCCAGACTGCCCTTTTCATTGACGTCGCCATTAACAACTAGACCTATTCCGGCAAGCACCGGTGAAGCGGCGCCCGAATCAGAGCCTCTGAAATTCGTTTTATATAGATAAGGACCAAAGTAAGAGGTAATATTACCTTCTGTCGGAGCATAGGCTAGACTGTTTAAAGAATAAAATAAGATGGCGGGCAATATTAAAAATTTCAGAAGTAACACAAGGAAAGAATAAGATTGATGAGTGGTTCTGTTCAATCAAAATCTTTGTTTGTTTTATTTTTTTTGGTTTTCGCAGCAGTCAGCGCCGGCGCAATTCCGAGTTATAGTCGCATCGATAGAGATGAAGAAAAAACCCTTGAGCAGAAACTCATTGAGCGAAATGTGGCCATCACCAAATGGTTCGGAAATTTTACCGAAAGCATCGATCTCTATTTAGTGAATCGGCAACTTAAGGCTGAACGCAACGAAACAAGCTTTAGAGTTGAAAATTCAACTTATTCGCGTGAAGGCACGGGTTTAACCAATGAAACAGTTTTGGCAATTAATCCGCGTTTTCCGAACCTTGAAAAGTATTGGAATCTCAAATTTACGACCTATGACGAACAGGAAGACAGCCGCGGAACAGA
>JAYVIY010000037.1:0-2101 GCA_043769795.1 Pseudobdellovibrio sp.
AATCTGCAAGGGTTTTGCAACCGGCCCCGAAACGAATGCGAGCTTTTTTTTCATCAGTATTTGCCCCGTAGCTAAACCAAGCCACATCACTCCGAGCCACGGTATCAGAGGCACATAATCTTCCGTGCGCGGCTTGTGACTGATAACACCCAACCAGTTGAGCAGAGGTTGATTAAATGCTTCAAGCGATGGGCCCATAATTGAAAACAAATTCGGAAGAAAGAACTTCAATGAAATAATCAGCGCTCCCAATACAAAAAGCCCATATCTTAAATTGTAAGTTAATCTCATGATGATCAACATCAGCGCAATCGCATGGAGCACGCCGAAGTATATATAACTCTCCGGATAAACAAAGTAAGAACCTAAACTGACCAACAGCGCGGCACCGGCCACTTGCTTCCAGCGTTTCCAGAAGCGTTCCCAACTCAACCCCTGAGAAAGAGCTACCGATTGGCTTAAACCGGCACAAAACAGAAACAGACTGACTATAAAGCTGCGTTGTATGGTCCAGAAATTATCTTCGTAAAAATTCTGATTTAAAAAACCGAAATAATTAAGATCAAAGCAGAAATGAAACAACGTCATCCAAAGCATTGCAAAACCCCGGAGTGCATCGATGCGATCGAAACGGCTCTGGACTCCTAAAGGTTTCACAGAATAGTTTTTATTTGAGTAATTATTCTGCTTAGACTGCTTAGATCGAGATCCCATTGTGCCATCTCAATATATAAAAAACGTTTTGACAATCTCTAATAATCCGCAATAATTATTCATGTCAAATTTAAGGTCAATTTACGAATTTAAAATCAATCAAATCATTGATCACACTTCAAATATACGAGAATTGATTCTTGAATTAACCAATCTACCGGCTTTTGATTTTAAGGCCGGCCAGTTTGTCATGCTTCATGTGCCCGTTGAAGGTGCCTCAAAACCGGCCTTACGCGCCTACTCTATTGCTTCTACCGAAGAGCAACAAAATGGCTTCAAACTGGTTTTTAAATTTGTCGAAAATGGCGTGGCTAGTAAATACGTCTGGGCCCTGAAAGGTGATGAAACTCTCAAATTCACCGGCCCGTTCGGAAAAGTATTCTTCCAGGAACCACCGACCGATCAGGTTGTATTCTTAAACACTGGAAGCGGCATTTCGCAACACTTCTGCTTTATCGAATCAAAAATGAAAACTTATCCGAATCTAAAATACAAACTTTATTTCGGTGTACGCTATGAAGCGGATATCTATTATGAATCTGAATTGCAGCGGCTGCAGAAGCAGCTTCCTAATTTTGAATATCACTATGTACTTAGTAGGCCTTCAGAAAGCTGGACCGGAAAAAAAGGTTACGTTCAGAATTTTTTAAGCGAAACCAATTATAAAGAAATTCCGACCACATTTTATCTTTGCGGAAACGGCGGCATGATTAAAGAGACCAAGCACCAATTGCTGGAAGTCGATGCCCTTGATAAAACCCGCGTTTGGGCTGAGGCTTTCGATTAAAAGTCACTACAACCGGGCCGTTGCAGAGCTGACACTTGCCGGAATTATTTGGGGTGGGTCATTTACCCTTGTTCGACTGGCGCTTGTCGATTTTTCGGCATCCACACTGATTTTTTGGCGCTTCATAATTGCTTTTTTATTCGGTGAAACTTTGCTTTTTTTTACCAACCGGCAGTTATTCAAAAGCTCATGGCCCGACGCCCGCTCGGCCATGCTTGCCGGGTTGTTTCTGGGACTTTCCTTATTTTTTCAGACTTATGGTCTCAATTTCACTAGTGTTACGAATTCAGGATTTATTACCTCATTGTACGTGGTTCTGATTCCGATCATTGCAGCGCTCTTTTTTAAACAAAAAATTAAACCTCATCACATCATTTTAAGCCTGCTGGCTTTCACAGGAATGGGCTTTTTACTGAACCTTAAAGAATTCGGGCTTCATCGCGGAGAAATTCTAACTCTTTGCGCGGCACTGACAGCGGCTTTTCAAATCATGTTTATCGGCAAGGTTGCGAAGAACACCAAGAGTGCCTTTCGTTTCAATACTTACCAGACATTTTGGTCGTTGATCACCATACTGCCATTTTTGGTTTTTGAGACTCG
>JAYVIY010000038.1:0-2085 GCA_043769795.1 Pseudobdellovibrio sp.
AGCGCCCTTTTGGATGGGTTTGAAAATTACTCCAGCCGAACTTAAACGTGCAGGTTCATTGGGCGCAACCCGGCTGATGCTGGGGCTGCTCTATAGCCGCTATGAAATTTGGGTCGATGGCGAACGTATACAGGTCGGTGACTTCTTAGAAAACGATTTACCGCTGGCCTTGGATCTGACCATAGATCGTATGCAACAGGACAAAGCCTTGCATATTGCCGTAGCGGTTTTTCGAAATGGAAAAATGCGCACCATTGACTCGGATTGGTTTGTGCCGACGATGGGTTTTTACACTTCACGGGCCAGTGATCAACAGATTCGTTGGTCGGCTTTCGCAAACGACACCCGCTATTATGTGATGTTTGCGGTATTTTTTCTGTTCGGATTGATATTTCGCTATGCGGCCATTATTAAAGAAGCCAACTCCGAATATCCGGCGGCAGCGATGTATTCGTTGGTTATGGCGCTTTTGCAATTTATTATTTGTGATTCTACATTCAGGATGTTCGGTCCAACACTTTACTATAACGTACTCAATGCGATTTTGGTTGCGGAAGTTTTTGCGGTCATTGGTTTTGGGCTGGCGTTTTCGCGGGCTCCGGCCGCATTACTAAGAAGGGTGAACCTAAGTATACCGGTTTCATTTCTCGTTGTGCTTTCTATAAGTCGCATTTTCAGTTTGGACGGAGTTTTTTCAGAAATTATAATTACCTATCTGACACCCTTAAGTTATGCGGCAGCCGCGACTTTTTGTTTTCTGCAGTATGTGTCACTTAATATTAATTTCGGAAATCTCAGTGTCAACTCAAAGCGCAAGACTCTGCTTGCGAGCATGAGTCTGATTTTTCTATTTATGGCAGTGAGTTTTGTTGTTGAAACTTTGCAGGCCCAGGCGGTTGAAACGCATTGGGTGCGTATTTTAGGGGTGATACCACTTTATATTCTCACCACCTCAATTGCGGCGGCAGTCAAAAGAAATTATAAGATTATTGAAACAACTTCTGTTTCATCATTTCATAAACTGACGCCCTTGCCTGATTTGGTAAATGGAGTAATTATTAATCTTGACCTGAAGTCATCTGAAAGACTATTTCGGATCGGAGCTGGAGAAGATATGGGTGGCACTATCGTCAGTACCGTGCTTTCGCAGATGTGGAGTCGATTTGCCGCCAGTGGAGCCACAGTTATGCAATCAACCGGAGATGATCTTTTGTTGATATATCCGGATAGTCTCCTTAAGGAAGAACCTGAACTGTGGATAAAAACTTTAAAATCGGTGCATGAAGAGCTGCAATTGATTGCCGTTCAACTAGCTGATTCGCAACCGGAGTTAGCAACAATGAAAAGCCTGGATTTTCGCGCGGCCGCCTCAAGAGGAGCCGTGCGGCCACTTTGGCGGCTGATCGGAGCAACACGCGTACCTTCATGGGTCGAAGCTAGCAGCAAAAATGTATTCGTCGATACGTCGAGACTTTTAGAGTTAGAGCGTACAAATTCTTCTCAAAAAAACTACTCCCGCACAGTATTGATTGTTGATGAGAGTCTTGAAGTAGAGCTGAAAAACATTAAAGACCTGCAGGTGGTTGCAGTTAATGGCGTGGGTAAGCATGGGCGAAACTATCAGGGTTTTGCCACAGTCATAAAATAAAGGAGTCACAATGCCAAATCTTGATCTTACCCAGCTTAAAAATCCGCCCGCCTTCAGAAAAATTGCTTTCGGCACCTGGAAAAAAGTAAAAGATCCTTCAGTTTATGGAATGCTTTTGATCGACATGACAAAGGCAAATATTTATATGGAAGAGTTTCAGAAACGCAATGCTGTAAAAATCACTCCGACTCATCTGGTGGGCCGAGCGACCTCGCTTGCTTTAAAGAAAAGGCCCGAAATTAACGCCCTAATCAGATGCGGAAAAATTTATTTACGTAAAACCATCAGTTTATTTTTTCAGGTGAATGTGCCCGGTAAACCTCAGGCAAGTTCTGCAGACACAATAGTCAGCCACGCTAATGTATCGGGCTGTATTATTCATGACGCTGACGACTTAACGGTCAAAGGACTGCAACAGGCCATTTCGAGTCGTGTTG
>JAYVIY010000039.1:0-2082 GCA_043769795.1 Pseudobdellovibrio sp.
GCGAGCTCTGCCGCTGTTTCCGGGCTTAAATTTTTAATTCCTTGCATTGATTTCATATGAAATTTGACCCAAAATCTTTCGCCGTTCTTATTCCATAAAGAAAAAGTATGAGATCCGAAGCCATGCATGAAGCGATAGCCGTCGGGAATGCCACGATCACTGAACAGCGTTGTGATTTGGTGGAGCGCTTCCGGGGCTTTAGCCCAATAGTCCCACATACGTCGGGCAATTTTATAACCTGTTTGGGGATCTCGCTTTTGAGAATGAATAAAGTCTGGAAATTTCAGAGGATCGCGCTCAAAAAAAATGGGCGTATTGTTGCCGACGATGTCCCAGATGCCTTCATCAGTGTAAAACTTAACGGCGAACCCCCGCGGATCGCGCTCGGTGTCGGCAGAACCTTTTTCGCCAGCTACGGTAGAAAAGCGAATAAAGAGATCCGTTTTTTTTCCAACTTTAGAAAATACTGCTGCTCGCGAGTATTCAGAAATGTCATGAGTGACTGTAAACGTTCCGTAAGCACCCGAACCTTTTGCGTGAACCACACGTTCCGGAACTCGTTCTCGATTAAAGTGTGCGAGTTTTTCGATGAGGTGCATATCCTGCATGAGCAAGGGTCCGCGAGGGCCGGCTGTCGCCGAATGTTGATTTTCGCTGACCGGGTGCCCGCTCGCGGTGGTGAGTATTTTTTTAGACATTGTTTTTCCTTTCGTTGTAAAGGTTCATTTTAAAAAATGAGACCCATGATTTAAGTTTTTCTATTAAATTTGAATTTGATTCAGGCTCAAGGAGGCTAAGCGCTTCTGTGCGTCCGAACATTTTAGCAAAAAGAGATGCCGTCTGCCCTCTATTGTTGGTTAGACCGGGATCGGCGCCATAGAACAACAACAATTTAACGACTTCAATATGGCTCTTGAAAGTCGCGCCCATTAAAACTGAGTTACCGCCAAAATCTTTATCATTGGGATCTGCTCCCCATTCTAAAAATGTGCGCACGAGATCAGTTTGCCCGTGATAGCAAGCAAGCATGAGTGCTGAGTATCCTTTCGAATCGCGTAAGCTCAAAATCTTCGGCCTTTCACTTAACGCAATAGCCTCAAAATAGTTAAGATCTCCGCTGCGCGCCGCAGCTGTAACTGTGGATATTACATCAGCCGGTCGGTTTCTGTATTCATTGTAACTTCGCATCAAGCTCTCCTTTACATAGTTTATTTTCGTCGGAGATTAGGTTTTTTTCAAATACTTGATTCCGATTAGCCCATAGGATATACCTATAGTATATGTCATCTAATATAAGCTTGAGACAAATTGAATATGCCCTGGCCTTAGAAAAATTTGGTAGCTTTAGTGCTGCAGCTAAATCCTGTTTTGTTTCTCAACCGGCCTTAAGCGAGGCGATTCAAAAGCTTGAGAATGAATTGGGGGCCATACTTTTTGACCGAAGCAAAAATCCGGTTCAGGTCACTGAACTCGGAGAGGCTCTGCTAGTCCAGTGTAATGTTATTCATACCGAATGCCAAAATTTAATGGAGATCGCAGATACATGGAACAATCAAGTGAGGGGAGTTTTAAAATTAGGATTGATTCCGACTTTAGCCCCGGCGCTAATTCCATTATTTTTGAGTGCATTTCGAAAAAAGTACCCCCTAGTTAAATTTGAGATTATGGAACAAGGTACTGAGCAGATTTTGCAAAAGCTTGAAAATGGCGAGCTCGATGCCGTTATTTTATCCACGCCGGCATCGGCACCTGGGCATTTGATCGAGAAGCCCTTGTTTTACGAATCGTTTCTGGTTTATGCCGGCAAAGGCAGCGATTTGCTTAAATCGGATTCTGTCGGATTTCCTGATCTAGAGGATCAAAATCTCATTCTTATGGACGAAACTCATTGCGTTCGTGATCAAATTCTGTCGATTTGCGAAAGAAAAAAAGACCAAACCAATAAGACAACGGTGCACGGTGGAATTCAGACTTTGCTGAGTGTTGTTGATGAAGAGAATGGATTTACATTGGTTCCAGAACTCTTGTCCGCGTTCGCAAAGAAAAATCAACTACGAACAATTAAAGCCTCAAAGTACCACC
>JAYVIY010000040.1:0-2081 GCA_043769795.1 Pseudobdellovibrio sp.
CCCCAAGATCGCCACTTTAAGGTACGCCGTACCTAATCCCCAATTGTACGCCGTACCTAAATTCCCTAGCTCGGTTTCAAGATTTTTTACGGCTCGAACATTTCCGTCACTGGTTATAATTTGGTAGTCGTTGATGCGGATTTCGGAAATAGGTTCGATTTTCGGAACTGCAGATTGACCTGTAAAAATGAGCTGGCGTGCCTTTTCTATTCTATCGGCGACTATTCCGGGCGACGACTGAGATGGATTAACTACGTTAGTCAAATAGAGATGGCTCCAGTAATGTTTATCAAATTCATAGAAAAAAACCGCTAGGAAACTCAAAACTAAAATGATGGCAGTTGCGGGTATTGGATCTTTCTTCCAGACTGTCACAGCAACCGTGAGTGTAACAAAAAGAGCGAAAAGCGTGAAAAATCGCCACCAGCTGAAAATTGCAGAAAAAGTCAGAGTCTCTGGTTTGCCGGATTGATCGGTAATTTCGATTTTACTGATGCTGACTGGTTGAGAGCCGCTGCGAAAGCGCAATGGTTTTTCTTCAAATTCATAATTGATACTTCGGATAAATTTATCATCAAGAAAAATTCTATAGGTTTTTATAGATTCGTTCTCCAAAAGAATTTTAACTTGGTGCATTCCGGCTTGCTCGATGTAGGGAGCCGAGATCGGGGCGCCAGCAAATTCTCCACTCTTCTTTATATGGTAAAATCCGCTCGACAAATTCGAGTTCGCGCTCATTCTATAGGAAAGACAGAGATCGGAGCTACAGTTTAAATCGATCCACAAATAAGATTTTTCATTTTCAATATTAAAATCAACGACAAGACTTGAAAAATTTCCGAGATTTTTTTTATAAACTACGTCTTGGTACCCGAACCAAGCGCCGAGGTTGAGTTGCTCGCCGGCGAGCGATTGCCTATCGGAGATAAATTCATTCATACCCATAATTCCAAAAGGCATAACATTTATTTTTTTATTTGAATTCCATGAACCGTTTGCAGCAAAAGTATGACATTGGAGTGAAATCAATTTTTCGCACACAAAAGAACAAAACACGATTAAACAGAATAGTAAAAAATACTTTTTAGTCACAAGTTAGAATTGCATAGGCACTAAATAAAGGCAAAATCAGATTTGTGGAATTTCTACAGCTTCGGCCGTTTTGCTCTCGGGCGTTTTAACCGGCGTTTCAATTTCGGTTTTTTTGATTTTTTGGACAGGTTTTGCATTGTCAATAAATGCTCCGGCCAAATCGATGCGGTCGCCTGACATTATTCCGATCTGCTCCAGTACCGGCTCTTCATCGCGAGGAACAAGTCTATGCTCGCGAGCGACGGATACTTTACTTCCGATATGGATTATTTTTATTTGACCGACGAGGGTTTCAATTTCACCGACTGTTTTCGTGCTGCCATCTTTAACATTTATTTTGCGCTTAACGTTAACAACCATATTCTTTCGCAGCGAAGAACTTTCACCGGCATTAATATAGAAGTCTTTGAAAACGCTATCTGTGTCGGCCAGCGTGATATTTCGTTTTACATCGATTATCGACATTTCCTGAGCCTGAATTTTGAATTGAAATAAACAAACCAGAGATACTAAAAAAATAATTATTGCTTTCATATTTAACTTATCGGCTGCCGCAGAGAAGGGTTTAAGTCGAGTCTAGTCGAGAATATGTGAGGACTAAGCAACTGTTTTTAAGTCATTGTCGACTGCAGAGTCGACGTATTCACACTCGCGACACTTGAACACAAAATGACCATCTGAGTTTGTATCTAAGAACAGGACTGAATTTGAATGTTCCGGACAAGTTTTGACATTTTCTCCGCTCAAAACATATTCCGGTGAAGAAATGAGCTCGAAGACATTATTTTTGTTATCTTCGAAACCTTTTAAAACTTTATAGCCGCTATTTTTGAGAACAAATCCAAATTTTTCGAGGTGGTCGGCCATTTCATGATCGATTAGAATTTGACCAGGTTCAGCAACGGAAGTCAGTCGACTAGCATAGGGTAAGGGGCTGCCAATTGCCGTGAATGTCTTAAAATATTTCTTATTACCGTAAAATCCGACGT
>JAYVIY010000041.1:0-14294 GCA_043769795.1 Pseudobdellovibrio sp.
TATCAGATTTTTATTTCCGAATCTGAATTTAAAGGCCAATGAAATTTCATGACCCAGAAAGCCCTCTTTGGCAGTGTAAGCGATGCGTTCTGGTGTTTCAAAGGCCGGATCAATTCCGTAAAAATACTGCGCAACTCCCTGACTAATAAAATTTGAAGTGAGGTCGAAATAGAGATCCACATCGTCGAACAGATTATACTTTTCAAATTTAAGTCCGGGGGCAACGACATATCCAATTCCGTAAAACCTAACAAAGTTCGTAGCGAAGTTTGAACGGATCGGAAGCCCGAGACTGATTTTGCCAATCTGCGGCTTGCGGTAGAAATAGTAAACGAGCCTCGGGCCGATTTCTGCCGTCCAATCGAGATTGGGCATTCCGCTGCGGGCCTGATTGTTACCCGTTTCAGTGGGAAAAGATCCACCGAAGCTCAGATTCAGGTCTAAACTTTCAAGACTGATAAATCGGAGTCGCGTTCCGTCCTGATCGTCGGCTCTGAGTAAATCTCCGCTAAAGTGAAAAAGAGGTAGGGGAATACTGCGGTTTCTTGACTGCGATGCGGCCGGGTAATCAGGTAAAATAGCGCTTCCGAGCAAAGCGCCGAATTCATAAAGTGGTACGTTCGAATCTGAATAGTCACTGGCCCACGCAGAAAAGGCCATTAAGGTCAAAAAAAGCATGGCTGTGTGTTTAATTGTTCTGATCCGGTTTCAAGTAGTGATAAAGCCACAGCGTACTGAGGTAGCCTACGAGGCCGCCGGCAATAACGTCACTGAGAAAATGCTGATGTATGGTCACTCTGGTGAGTGAAAGCAAAAACGCAAGCCCAAGAAAATAGTATTTAGGTTTTGGCCAAATCAACAGGGCAATGGTGGCCACGCTGAATAAGACCTGTGCGTGCCCCGAAGGAAGTGAATGCCAATGATGGTGCAGGTTGAAGGGTGCAAAGTTGAAGGGGTCAAAGTTTTCTGAGACATGCGGGCGCTGGCGTCCAATGGCCATTTTTATTAAATGAATTGGTATACCTGCGAAAAGTAAAACTTTAACTGAAAACCAACTCCATTGAAAAAGCCTTAAATTATTAAGAGCCGATATTTTTAAACGCAGCAGTGACGACCTAGGATAAAGAAATTTCGAAAAAACAATCCCGAACAGTGCGAGTCCGAAATAGTGAATGCTATAGCCGATATTGGTGATTTCACGACTATAGTAGTAAACTCTCGCAAGTTCCGGCTTTGCAAAAAAAAGAGCTACTTTCAGATCCAAAAAATACAAAGTAGCGATAACCAACGGTACTGTAAAAGCCAGAACAGAAAGCGTGTACTTAAATAATTTACTTCGATCATCAACTTTCAAAAATAAACCTTTCCTGTCAATAATTGTAGATTATACTACGAGGGTGTTGAAGTCGATTTTTTTTATATTACTTTTATCGTCGATCGATTGCGTTTTTGCTGCAGATTTTAAAGCCATCGCAAACGATATTAACTGGAAAAACTATCGACCGGACAATTTTGATTTAGTTAAAAAACTCGGAGAGAATGCCTTTAACTGGTCTACCGACGCCGATGCCGAAAAGATTGATGAAGAACAGGTGCTTTCGCGTGAACCCTATTTGATTTTTAAACCTCATGCGGTTATGCAAGGTGAGCGCAAAACAAAATCCGGAATACAGCTCTACAAAGTTAAGTACTCTTACGATGAGCACTCTCGACGAACGACTGGCGTGCCAGCAGTTGTCGGCAATCGAAATATTCTGCTGCTAGGCTGCTCCTACACTCTGGGCACAGGACTTAACGACCGCGAGACTTTTGCATCCTACCTAGGAGAACTCCGAAAAGACTTCAATGTTTATAATTTTGGAATTTATGGCGCAGGCGCAAACGACGTACTTGATGACCTGCACTCATTCAGACGATTTTCAGATGTCTCTTTGAGCGGTGGTATCGTGGTTTACACAGCCATTTTTGACCATTTCGAACGCAGCCTTTGCAGCTTGAACTGTTACCGCAACACCTATCGCGACTGGGTATTGAAAAAATCAAATTATCAATTTGATCAGCAAAGCTCAGCCTTGGTTAATACCGGCAGTTTCAGTTCTAGTCGTCCTATAAAAGGATTGTTGTATAATTTAATGGCGCGAATCCCTCTTTTTGACGGCATAAACATTCCTTCGGAATTAACAGACGAGCAAATTGATTTGTTTTCACTCATGTTGGCAGAAATGAAGCAAACTTCAAAAGACAAGTTAAACTCAGAATTCCTATTCACGTTTTATCCTGGTCAGTATCAACACTGGGACAGAATAAAAGTCTCACTTAAGAAACATAAAATTAAATTTATTGATCTCTCAAAAGTTAACTTAAAACGTGATACCGAAGGAAGAAACCTGATTGTTCTCGACGGTCACCCGACAAAACTCTCGAACGCTATCTATGCCGGGCTTCTGCATTCGCATTTGTCAAAATAGCTTATTTTTTAACTGAAATTTTCTTTTCCATTTCCAGAATAAAAGCATACTCCAGAGCGTCGTCTTTCAGCTGATCAAAGCGTCCGGTCTTCCCGCCGTGGCCGGCTTCCATATCGGTTTTCAAAAATATTAGACTGTCAGAAGTATTCTTCATACGCAGGCGAGCCGCCCATTTAGCAGGCTCCCAATATTGAACCTGAGAGTCATGCAGCCCAGTGGTAATTAGCATGTTCGGGTAGGCCTGCTTTGTGACATTGTCGTAGGGAGAATAACTTTTAATATAATCGTAATAGATTTTTTCATTTGGGTTTCCCCATTCGTCATACTCTGCGGTGGTCAGCGGAATTGTGTCGTCGAGCATTGTTGTGACCACATCAACGAACGGAACTTCCGCTACAATGCCACGATAAAGATCGGGACGATAATTCGCTATGGCGCCCATGAGTAATCCTCCAGCGCTGCCACCCATAGCAAATACTTTCTTAGGATCGGCATATTTTTTCTCAATAAGAAATTCGGTGCAGTCTATAAAATCAAAAAAAGTATTTTTCTTATTTAGAATTCGTCCTTCATCCGTCCAGTAGCGGCCCATTTCTCCGCCGCCACGGATGTGCGCAATTGCAAAAACGTAACCCCGATCAACCAAGCTGAAAACACTTGAGTTGAACCAAGGGTCCGAAGTGGATCCATAAGAACCATAACCATAAATTAAAAGGGGTGCGCTGCCATCAATTTTTGTATTTTTGTGAACTAGCACTGAAATAGGAACTTTGCGGCCATCGCGGGAATTCGCAAAAAATCGTTCTGAACGATAATTGTCGGCGTTATAGGTCGGCACGTCCTTAGCTTTGAGAAGTTTTGACGTCTTTGTGATAAAATTGTACTCATAAACGCTTGCGGGGCTTCGCATCGAATTATAAACGTAACGAACAGAGTCTGAGTTGTATTCGGCGTTAGCTCCTATTTCAACCGTATAGGCCGGGTCTTCAAAGTTGATTTTTGAAGTGGCTTTTGTTTCTTTATTAATAACTTCAAGTTGCGTCAGCCCATTTTCGCGGATAGCGAGTGTTACATAATTTTTGAAAATGGCGAATGAATCAATGTGAATTCCTTCGCGGTGAGCGAGCCACACTTCGGCATCTTTAAAACTCGGATTAGAAATCGGTGTTCTAAAAATTTGAAAATCTTTGGCATTTTTATTACTTAAAATATAAAAATAAGTATCATCTTCATTTACAGAAAATTCATGATTTTTCTCGCGCGGAAATAACAGCTGGGGAGCTTTTAGCGGCTGATCCGCCGGAATAATTCTGGTTTCACTCGATAAAGTACTATTGCTGTTAATAAAAATATTTTTCTCAGCCAGTGTTGATTGTAGAGAAACTTCAAAAGTATCTTGTTTTTCCTCATACACCAGTTCAGCTTTGTGTGTGTTTAGGCTGTAGCGATACACTTGAAACCATCTCAGGGTGTCGGGGTCTTGTTTAACAAAAAACAGAGTGCTGTTGTCATTAGCCCAAGCTACATTTCCTGTGACGGATTTAATTTCATCGGGCAGGAACTTTCCGGTTCTAAAATCTTTAAATTTAATGTTGTAAAAACGACGCCCCGTGATGTCAAAAGTGTAAGCTGCCAGATTGTGATCGGGGCTCGCGGTATAACTGGCACTGTAAAAAGTTTTTCCGCGGGCTAAAGTGTTGACGTTAAAAAGTATTTCTTCTTTTCCGGCTGAATTTTTGCGTGCATAAATGGGGTATTGCTTGGATTTTTCAAATCGAGTGTAGTAGTAAAAAGTGCCGTCTTTTAACGGGTAGGTCGAATCATCCTGTTTGATTCTTGATTTCATTTCGCTGAACAAAGTTTTCTGCAGAATTTCGGTGGTTTTAAGTGAGTTTTTAAGGAAAGTATTTTCGGCATTGAGGTATTTGATCACCTCCGGATTTTTTCGATCCTTCATCCAAAAATACTCATCGATTCTGACATCGCCGTGTTTTTCGAGTTTGTGTTCTTTTTGAGCGGCTATCGGTGCCGCAGGTTCAGCTGTTGCTTTGGCAAAACTTAAGTTTTCGCTGCTGAATAAAATAAAGAGACTAAGAGACAAAACTGAAAACATAAATCCTCCGATTAAGGCTTCGGATTATCTTCGTCTCCGTTTACCCCGAAAAAGTAGTTCGGACTCGATTTGATAATAGTTTGATAGGATTGTTTTTCGCCTGTTCGGACATATTTCGTCAATGCTTTTGTCAGAGCCTGATCTTCAACATTTCCGAAAATGGCCTCTTTTCCATAAGTTAAGATATCAAGATTGAGTGAACCTTTCAGATCTGTCGCCGTTCTTTTGCGATTAAAAAACATTTCGGTGTAGTAAGCGTAGGGCACGCAGCTTCCAAGAAACAGAATTTGATAGCGCGGATTGAAAGCGAATTTAAATTGTCGGAGTTTTTCGATAGCGGCCAAATCCAGATTATGACCGATTCCTGAATGACCATTGTAGACGATAACAGACTCTTTTAACAGTGATTCTCTTAAAATTGAGTGAAAAGCAGTACTATTAAAATTAAACCCTGTATCAGCTAAAACCAGGCGAATCCGTATATTTGTAGTGGCTCCGACAAAGACAAATTCCGAAATGTAAGGGATAAACCGATCTTTTGCTTTGTAGAGAGCATCTATTTTTTCTCGACTCCAGACATTTTCAGAGTAGCCCAGACTGGTTAAAAAGGCACGTTGCTGGTTGAATCCTCTAATTCCCCAATCTTCGCCGCCACTGGGTGACCACTGCTGAAATCCATATTTTTCAAAACCGAAAAATAGGGTCATTTTAATTATTTTTTCTGCATCGACGAGTTTTGCGTACTCGGGAAAACTTTCAATCGTGTTGGGGGTAGGAGTAATTGTGGTGTTAATATTGTAGTACTCAACATTCTCTTTGAGTAAACAGCCGGTAGTTGCGGGCTCCCAATGGTACCAGAACGCTCCTTCTTCGCTAGCTTCAGCACTGCATTTTCCCTGAGCCTGAATGAATATCTTTTTAGGGTTTACTGGTAGCGTAAAAGTATATTGGCGTTGATTGCTCGCAAATATTCCTTTTGTTTTTAAGTTGTAACCGACGCGATAAACGCCGGCAGAAAGGGTTTTGACTTCAGTGATTGTGTAAGTCCACTTCGGATAGAGTGCAGCTGAGCTTTGCAACCGAGAGCGCATAAGCCCGAGCATATAGCGTAGCTGCATGCTCAGCGACGGATCAACCTGACTGCGCGTAGGAGGCGTTGCCTGCTCTATGACCAAGTAACCTGTAAATGCAACCTCGGCTTCGTTATGATCACTACCGTAGTATTCCAGCAATGATGGGTCATAAGAAAGTTCGCTGGCCTGAGTGTTTTGAAACGTCAGTAAAGCCAAAATCAACACGATGAGGTAGATTCCCATAAATTTCATTTATATCCCCGCAATAAGAGCGGAGTGTAAGTGAGGCAGATGACATTTGCAAAATTCAAATCGGTTGCGCTTCGATTCAGTGAATTAATTGCAGGATTGTCTAACTTATAAACTGTCGGTGCAGTTTCTGAATCACTTCAGCGCCTTTATTTTCATCCACCAAAAAACAGAAATTGTGTCTACTGGCTCCGTAACAAATCATGCGCACATTGATATCTGTAATAGCTGCAAAAATTCGATGCGCAAGACCCGGAGTGTGGTTGATGTTATTTCCGATCAATGAAACCAATGAGAGATTTTCTTCGACTTGAACCTCAGCAACTTGAGCCAAATCAGCAATGAGCGCTTTGCTGATCATTTCTGCGTTATCTAGAGTTACAGAAACACTGATTTCAGACGTGGTAATGGCATCAATTGAAATTTTATGGTCGTTAAAAATTTTAAAAATCTGAAAGAGAAAACCATGAGTATGCAGCATTTCAGGAGTACTAACGGTGACCAAAGTCTGTTTTTTACGTAGTGCTAAGGCTCTGATCAGAGGCGAATTTTTAACTTCTTTTCTTACCCAGGTTCCTGATTTCTGCGGATCAAAACTTGATGCCACTAACACTGGGATATGGCTTCTGATCGCCGGCAGTAAGGTGGCTGGGTGCAGTACTTTCGCGCCGAAGGTGGCTAGTTCCGACATCTCTTTAAAAGAAATCTCATCGATCACCACAGCTTCATTGCAAATGCGGGGATCTGTGGTTGAAACTCCGGCCACATCCGTCCAAATTTCTAGGATGTCTGCTGCAATGCCTTCTGCAAGAATAGCTGCCGAATAATCGCTACCACCACGCCCTAGTGTCGTCGTTGCTCCACTGAGGGTCTGACCCACAAATCCCTGAGTGACATAAACAACGTGACCGCTGATACAATCTTTCAGATTTTCTTTACATAATTTAATGACTGTCTCAGTGAGCGGACGGGCTTTACTGAAATTTTCATCGGTTTTAAGAACTCGCCGCACATCAAGCAATTGAGCTTTGTGGCTATGGTTTTTTTTTGTGAATACATTTTGCAATGCCACCGCAAACAAAACTGAAGACATTCGCTCGCCGAGGCTGAGTAAAACATCTTTTGCTTTACTCGAGCAATCTCTTAAAAGGTAAACGCCTTTTGCAATAGATTGCATTTCAGAAAGTAAGACCTGCAATTGTGCAATTGGAGCCTCAGGGGCGGATAATTCTTTGGCAATTGAAACATGACGATCTGAGATTTTTTTTAAAATCAATTCGCTTTCCGGTAGGTCTCCATTTTCAGAGACTTCGCCTAAGCGGATTAAATCATTTGTTGTTCCGGAGGTGGCAGAAACTACAACGATATTTGATCTTCGCTGATAGGAAACATCGGCGCTTCTGAGCATGCACGCGGCGTCGCCCATAGAAGTTCCGCCGAATTTGGATACAATAATAGACATATTATTCCCCCTTAAGAGAAAACATAATCTATCAAAATTATTTTCAAGTCACATAAAAAAATTTAAGTCACTTCAGATTTCATCAAATTCGTCAGTGACCGACGGAATATGATTAAAGGAAATTCTGGTTTTAGCCTGACTTAGCACTTCCTTAGTGCTGGCAATATAAAGAGTATTAGCTCCGAATTTTGCGTTTATCGAATCCAGCGCCTGATTCACATTAGTGCTTTTCGGATTATCGAAAAGCGACATTTGTGCGGGACCGCTGATCAGGTCTGACAAAACAATAGCGACTTTCAGGGGTTTTTCAGAAGTAGACTTCGGCATCAATTTTTTTAATTCCTTAATAAGAAAAGCCGACTCATCGGTATCACTGAAAGTAACCGCATTTTCAAATCGAGTATCATTTGTGAATTTAATGTAAACCTGTAAACGTCGGGCTTTCAATTTTTCGTCACGTATTCGGGCGGCTGCTTTCATCAGAAGTTTAGTAAGAATCAGAAAACTCTTTTCCAGAGTTCTTAAATCGGGTGGGAGTACGTGTTCGTGGCTCACTGAGTTTTGCAGCGGATTTTTATTATAGGATATGTCTTCGCCGGCTAATTCCCGCGAAACCCTCAATCCCCAGATGCTTCCCCAATGCTTTCGAAGTTCCTGTTCGGGAGCCTTCATAAAGTCGCCGATGCTGTAGTAGCCCTTGGCATTAAGCCGAATTTTCATTTGCACTCCGACTCCCGGAAGATCCTGAATCGGAAGATGACCGATTTTCTCAAATATTTGGTTTGAAGGAACTATAACCAAACCATCGGGTTTTTGCATGTCCGAGGCAATTTTTGCGATTAAAATATTAGGTCCGATTCCTACAGAACTCTTGATTTCTGAACCCACCACGGCGCGGACATGATCTTTCATCGCTTGAGCGATTTTTCGAGCGCTTTCGATCTGGCGCTCACGGCCTATTAATTCGCAGGCCACCTCATCAATTGATAATACTTTTTTGATGGGCAAAACCTCTTCAACAGCTTTTATAATCCGGTGGTGAAATTCAGTGTAGAGACGATGGTTGCCGGATTTTAAAATGAGCCCAGGGCACATTTTTTTTGCATCCCCAACTCGGGTACCGGTTTTAATCCCGCACTTTTTGGCCTCGTAACTGGCCGCAATAACCGAGGTGCTATCGGTAATCATAGGTACGACCGCAACAGGTTTTCCCCGAAGCGTGGGGTCGGCCTGTTGTTCGCAAGACGCAAAATAGGAATTGAGATCAAACAAAAGCCATTTAACCATTACCAAATTTACATATAATTTACATGAGTGTCAAGTGGGCCTGGACAGCTTTACCAATTCTCGTTTTCGAAGGGAAGAACCTGTCTTTCGGCTTTTCTCTCAGGATGGAGTTCAAAATGGTGGGCGCAGTTCTTTGAGCAGGTTTCTTTTTTGAACTCAAGCTCTGCACAATCATCACAGATCAATTCAACATGATCGCAGCGTTTGCAGTCAATTTTGGTTTTTCCGGGTTGGCCGCAATGCGGACAAAGGCGATATTCTTTTGAGGGGTGCATGTGTTGATCGACCGCAACGCGATGATCAAAAACAAAACATTCTCCGTCAAATTGGTCATTCGGAAATTCTTTCAGGTAATTCAAAATTCCGCCATAGAGCTGAAAAACGTTTTTATAGCCCTGCTTTTGAACTTCGAGAATTCCTTTTTCACAGCGAATGCCGCCGGTGCAGAAGATCAATACCTTTTTGTCTTTCGGGATATTTTTACTCTCTAAATACTTCGGAAATTCGGTAAATTGATCCGTCATCGGGTTCAGCGCCCCTTTGAAGGTTCCGATTTTAGTTTCATACCAATTGCGGGTGTCGATGAGAACCGCATCTTCGTTTTTCATGACGTCATTCCACTCGGACGGACTTAAATGCTGATTCTTATTATCAAGGTCATAAGGCACGAGAGTGGTGTCGCCGAGAGTGACAATTTCATCACGGATCTTTACTTTGAATCTTCGAAATGGGCAGACTATCGATTCCGAATCTTTAAAGAACAGGTCAGGTGTTTTAAAGTAAGTGACAATACCAGTTTTAAAATCAGAAAAACTAGACTCTGTTTTCGCGCAGAAAGTAGCATTAAATCCTTCGGGGCCGATAATTATTAGGCCACGGCATTCGGTCTGCTTTGCTAGGTTTTCAAGAAATAGCTTGGTCTTTGCAGGATCAGGATCCTTTTGAAATTTATAAAAGGTGGAGATAAAATAGGTTTGATCGTCTGCTTTTTCAGCAGTTGAAAGCGAATTATCCGACATATAGTCTCCCTCAGTTATCAGTCAGTGGCTCCAAACCACCGTAAATTGAAAAGTAAGCTAAATTTTAATCAACGCATGATATCTAGCGGATGTTAATCAGAGGGTCAACGCTTAAGAGTATTGATGTTAGTGCCTACAATGAGCTACAAATAGGAATGTCAAATTTAGTAGTAAGTGCGGTTCAAAAAGAAATTGAACGCCGAAGAACCTTTGCAATTATTTCTCACCCCGATGCCGGAAAAACCACGCTGACGGAAAAACTACTTTTTCACGGCGGTGTTATTCACGAAACCGGTGAAGTTAAAGGAAAGTCTGGCACTAAAGCGGTCACGTCCGATTGGATGGAGCTTGAAAGGCAAAAAGGAATTTCGATCACTTCCTCAGTGATGACTTTCGATTTTAACAAGTTGCGCATCAATCTTTTGGATACACCGGGGCATAAAGATTTCTCTGAAGACACTTATCGGGTACTTATGGCCGTTGAAAGTGCCGTGATGTTGATCGACGTTGCAAAGGGAGTCGAGGAACGAACAAAAAAACTCTATGATGTTTGCCGTTTTCGTAACGTGCCCATCTTCACGTTTGTAAACAAACTGGATCGTGAAGGTAAAGACCCTTTGACTTTAATTGATGAGATCGAAAAAACTCTGAATATGCAGTGTTATCCGGTAACCTGGCCTTTGGGAATCGGATCACGATTCAAAGGAATTTATAATCGATTGACAAAAAAAGTAAGTTTTTACAATCAAAGACGTGAAGACGATCTTGAAGTTGAAGAGTTTGATTTTTCAGGTCCTCAGGATCCTATTTTAGAAAAGTATCTGGATTTTGAAACTCTTCATCAGGTTCGCGAGGAGCTCGAGCTCATCGAGAGTGCGCTTCCTCCGTTTGACGTTAACGAATTTCTTGCCGGCAGGCTTTCACCGGTTACTTTTGGGTCAGCTAAACAGAACTTCGGCGTCGATACCTTTTTGAAATTTTTTACTGATTTTGCCCCGGCACCCAAGCCGCGACCCACTAAAAATGGCGATGAGATCAACCCACTTTCAACCAATTTTACCGGTTTTGTTTTTAAAATTCAGGCCAACATGGACAAACGGCATCGTGACCGGATTGCTTTTTTAAGAATATGTTCCGGAAAATTCGAGCGTGGAATGAAAGTGAATCATGCAAGACTGAAACGTGAATTTCGCTTATCCTATTCGAGTCAATTTATCGCAGCCGATAAAGCCACTGTCGATGAAGCTTTTGCCGGTGATATCGTTGGAGTTGCCGACACCGGAAATTTTGCAATTGGTGACAGTGTTTCCTCGCAAGGATTTGTACAGTTTGAAGATATTCCAAAATTTGCACCTGAGCTTTTTGCAAAGCTCACCGTTCGGGATGCCCTTCGTCGCACTAAACTTAATGAGGCGCTTAATCATTTATCCGAAGAGGGTGCAATTCAATTATTCATCGATCCGATTATAGGTAATCAAGAATCTATTGTGGGCGCCGTCGGAGAACTGCAGTTCGAAGTTTTAGTTCACCGACTACAGGATGAATACAACCTCGAAGTTAAAATGACCCGCTTGCCTTTTACAGTGGCTCGATGGCCGAGAACTGCCGACGGGCTTCCGATTTCGCAGTTAAAGGGAAATTTTCAAATCTTTGAAGATGTCATCCATCAGCCAGTGATTCTGCTGAACCAAGCCTGGGATTTAAACTGGGCCCAGAAAGAAAATCCTGACGTGGTTTTTGCTTCAAGTATATCGAGAGCGAGATAAAATGAAAGCACTAGAAGTAAAGCAGCTAAAAAAAGTTTACGGTGACAAAGTTGCTGGTGTCCCAGTTGAGGCGCTCAAAGGAATCGATTTTTCAATAGATCAGGGATCCATTTTCGGGCTGCTCGGACCGAACGGGGCAGGAAAAACCACACTCATAGCCTCAATCACTACCTTGGAAATTCCGACCAGCGGTGAAATTCTTGTTTTTGGCGCCAGTGTTTTAAAAACTCCGCTAATCACAAAAATGAACGTTGGCGTTGTTCATCAAGAAGTGATCAATACCGGATTTTTCAGCGTGGCCGAAATTCTCGATTTTCAGTCTGGTTATTATGGGATCCGAAAAAACCATGAACGTTGTGATTATTTAATGCATAAACTTTCCCTCTATGAACATCGGGATAAAAAAGTAAAACAACTTTCTGGTGGAATGAAGCGAAGGCTGATGATCGCCAAAGCCTTGGTGCATTCTCCGAAGTTACTCTTGCTCGATGAACCAACGGCCGGTGTTGATGTGGGTTTACGAGAATCTCTCTGGAATTTCGTGCAAGAACTTAAAGCCGAAGGGGTTTCTATTTTACTTACTACGCATTACCTTGAAGAAGCCGAAAAAATGTGTGATCGGGTGGCGATAATCCACAAAGGTCAGCTTCTTTTTAACGGAACGCCGAAGCATATGATTGCAGAGTATTCGCAGAAAAAATTAATTCTTATCATGAAGAGCGGTGAAACTAAAGAATTTATGGAATCAAACCAGTTGAGCATTGCCGAACTCTTAGCCAAGTACGAAATTGATATTGCAGAAATTCATGATGTTAAAATTGAAGAGGGCCGTCTTGAGGATGCATTTTCTAAGATGGTGAACACATGATCATTTTTATAACTTTACTGAGAAAAGAAATTAAGAGATTTTTAAAGGTCATTATTCAGACGGTTGTCAGTCCAATTGTAAGTTCCTTTTTGTATCTGCTGGTTTTCGGCGTGTCGCTCGGCTCTAGTGTGCAGCTAAAATCAGGGGTCGCATACCTAGCGTTTCTGGTGCCGGGATTAATGGTGATGGGTCTGATCAACAATGCTTTTCAGAATTCGTCGTCGTCGATTGTAACCTCAAAGTTTTCCGGTGATCTGGAAGATCTGCGAGTGGCGCCCATTCCACATTCTTATATTATTTGGGCGATGGGCTTCGGCGGGGTTTTTCGCGGTTCGGTCGTGGCGCTCATCACCGGAGTCGTGGGCAGCTTCTTTTACTATATGCAGTATAATGAGTTTCTGCCGGTGGCGCATCCTTTCTGGATGATCTATTTCTTTATTGCAGGCGGATTGATATTTGCATTTCTCGGTATTTTCGTCGCATTTATCGCAAAAACATTTGATCAGCTCAGCGCTTTTAGTACATTCGTATTGCTGCCGTTGACGTATTTAGGCGGTGTGTTTATTTCGATTCAAAGTCTGCCTCAGATCTGGCAGACGTTCTCTTTATTTAATCCGCTTTTTTATCTGATTAACGGATTTCGATATTCCATTATTGGTCAGTCTGATGTGGAACTGGGTGTTTCAGCCGTAATTAGTATCGTGGGGTTAGTAGTTACATTTTTGATGGCCACATTCGCATTAAAAAAAGGTTCGTTTTCAAGATGGTAAGGAATTTTTATGTTTGAAAGTTTATCGGATAAAATCTTAAATTCAGTAAAAAAATTAAAAGGACAGGCTTCCATTTCTGAGTCGAATGTGGAAGACATCATTAAAGAAATTCGCATGAGTCTTCTGGAGGCCGATGTCAATTTTAAGGTCGTTAAGAATTTTATCGATCGAGTAAAGGCCAAAGCCATCGGCACTGAGGTCATTAAAAATGTTAATCCCGGCCAGATGTTCACAAAAATCGTTCACGACGAACTGGTGAGTACTTTGGGCGGCGAAAAAGTAGACATCAATGTCAGAGAAAATCCTTCGGTTATTATGATGGTTGGATTGCAAGGGGCAGGTAAAACCACTTCAACTGCGAAACTAGGTCTTTTTATCCGACAAAAACTCGGTAAGAAAGTCGGTTTTGTACCGGCCGACGTCTATCGCCCGGCAGCCATAGAGCAGTTGCAGATTCTGGCTAAACAGAACAATTTCAGTTGCTTCAACTCAAGTATTGAAATGAAGCCTCAGGATATTCTGAATGCGGCTCTTGATTGGGCAAAAAAAGAGCTTATAGAAGTCCTCATTTTAGATACCGCCGGTCGTTTGCAAATTGACGATCAATTGATGACCGAACTTGAAAATCTCAAAAAAATAATTACCCCCACTGAGATATTACTCGTGGCGGATGCAATGCTCGGTCAGCAGGCGGTAGCGGTCGCTGAAACTTTTCATCAGCGGCTCGGTCTAACCGGATTGGTCCTGACCAAAGTAGACGGTGATGCCCGTGGTGGAGCGGCTCTGTCGATTCGTGAAATGACCGGTATACCGATAAAGTTTATGGGTGTGGGCGAGAAGGTGTCGGCTCTGGAAGTCTTTCATCCGGACCGGCTTGCAGGTCGAATTCTCGACATGGGAGACGTGCTCACCTTGGTTGAAAAAGCCCAAGAAGTGATGGATGAAAAGGAAGCGGAGAAGTCAGCCCGAAAAATGATGAATAATCAGTTCACTCTGACTGATTTTCTAGCCCAGATTCAACAGCTGAAAAAGCTCGGCGGTATTGAATCTATGCTTAAGTTTTTGCCCGGTATGGGTGAAATTTCGAAACAAATGAAAAACATGTCTCCGCCGGATGATGAAATGAAAAAAATTGAAGCCATCATCAGCTCAATGACCATTCAGGAGCGCGAAGATCATCGCATTCTAAATGGCTCAAGGCGTCAAAGAATAGCTCTGG
>JAYVIY010000042.1:0-14286 GCA_043769795.1 Pseudobdellovibrio sp.
AGAATCAGTAATGACCACCGTAGCGAAAACCGCGTCACTGCGGTAGAAGCTTCCTTCATAGGAGCCCGCAAGACCAATACGATCAATGAATCCCTGAATTGATGTGAGGCCGGCTTCTTCACCTGAACCATTTGAGTTAACCTGCAAGGTCTGCTGCAGCAGCGCAAGGGCATTTGGCGTCGTGCGATCGATGTATCTTACAATATTCTTACTATCGCCGATCGGAAGTAAAGAACCATGCGATAGCGCTACATCCGTCGTTTTCACTGCAATTCGATAATCGAGGGCCCCGAGATTATTTAAAAACTCAGAAAAATTATCTGCGATTTTTTTATTTTCTTCAACCATACTGCGCGAATTATCCATCACGAAAAGAATGTCGACTTTATTATTTGATTGTTGCGAAATTGAAAACTTTGTCTGAGCCGGAGCATAGAGCTCGGTGGCTTTCCAGGTTACCGATTTAACACTTTGATTGTCGACGTTATCCAGCGCGGTAACACTAAAAACATAAATACCTTCCGACACCACATCCGTGCGGAATATTGAGCCGGCCTGACAAACCTGTTCTAGAACCGTGATTGAATTCAAGGTCAGTTTACATTGAACTGATTTTAAGCCCGCACCGTTGTCAACAACGAGATACGAAATTTCCTGCGCTAGATTTGGCCGCACATCAGGCGGCGGTTGTGAAAGAAAAGTAATTACCGGAGGATAGAAATCAACTAAAAATTTATTACTGATGTAATAGCTTGATTGATTACCCGCTTTATCGACGACGAAGAGCTTAATCTGGTGAGAACCATTTTTAATTCCTGCTATAGCTAAAGGCGAAGCAAATTCAGCGTAGATATCCGGCACACCCACAATTAGCGTGTCTAAGTCGGTAATTGCAAAGTAACCGGTCAGTGTATTTGCTGGATCGGAATTATTATCGGCCTTTACAGCCTGAAACTTCAAAGCAGGGCTCGCTGTTTGTAAAGGCAATAACGGAAACTGACTGTCAGGAAAGCTCAAAGTAGGTTTTGTAAAGTCGCTCCAGAAATCATAAGTAAGTTCAGCACTTTTATTTCCGGCCAGATCTGTAGCTATGATAGAAATCTTATGTTGCATTTCTTTTAAATCGTTGAGTGTTATCGTATTCAATAAGGCTTTCGAAACAACAACGCCATCAAGACTGAATTCAATGTCTTTAAGAGCCTGCGCTTCAACACTGACTACTTTTACGATTTCGCTCGGGTTTCTAGTGAATGCAGCGGGTTTTGTTTCAAAAGTAAGTGCAGGCGCCGTCTTGTCGTAATTCCACTGGCGCTCTTCTTCACCGGAAACTAAACCGTCAACGTCGGTACCGCGCACCTTAAATTTATTCAGGCCTTCGGTAAGAGCGACGCTCGCCAAGTCAAAGGGCGAAGTGCAAATGGTCCATATTCCCAAATTCATCTGACACTCAAATTTAACCAGTGGGAGTAAAAACTGATCTTCTCCGGTGAATTCAAACGCACCCTTAGTATTCGTATAAACCTCAGGGTACTTCACGATTTTCACTGTCGGCAAATTACGACTGACTGTCCACATATAAGATTGGGGAATCGAGGCATTTCCAAGGTCGTCCAGCGCCTTCACATTAAGTGTGTAGGTACCCTCGGTCAGATTATTACGACTATAAATTTTAGAACAAGCGGCATAAAGCTCAGAATTAAACTGACACATAAACGTATTATTACTTGAATAGGTATCGACTGCTGAAAATTCAAATTCAGCCAGCGTGGCGCTGGTTTTTGAAGCGGGTTTTTTAACAATGGTTAAAACCGGAGGCGTGCGATCTACCAACCAACTTACAGTCAGATTTACAGATTTGTTTCCGGCTTTGTCGGTCACATAGAAAACCTGGTTGCGCTGCCCGTCTGCAAAATTTCCTACACTGACATTTAAATTACAATTTGTAACTTCGGCCGGACAATACAACTTATCGATACCGGAACCGGCATCGTATTGACTTAATTTAAAATCTGTAAGCGCCGCATTGGTTTTAAGTGGCGGCGCTGTGCTCAAACTCAAAGTTGGCGCGATATCATCATGGATGATTGAATCACTGATACAAGGAGTCTCTTTACCATAGGTCGATCTGAATTTTGCGTAGACACTGGCATTTGTATTTAAATTTTGAAGTGTCCAACCCAATTGCTTCGTGGATGGCACCCACTGACCGCCCGAGGCACAATCAGGACTGTTGGTGATATACATTTCGGGCGCATTATCGACAGAGATCTGAAGGCTAACAACCTTATTATTGGTATAAGCCGCGCCGTTATTAATGAGTAATCCGTTAGTTGCCAGAGACGAAAGGTCAACCGTCGAAGCTTCCTGAAATGCCATTTTGGGAGCCGAACAATTTTGAAATGAGAAAAGCAGCGTTAAAATAACGACAGCTAAAGATCCAATGGTTTTTGAATTTCTCATACTCGCTATTTCCCCGATACCTAAGTATCGGTCAATTCGGTAGATTTATAAACGCTTTCTCAATGTGCGACATTTTTTTGGATAAAATTATCAAATCTTTACACTAATTACGCTGACCACACCAAATACGAACGTTCCCCAGGCCATGTCGACCAGGGCAAACTGAACCGGATAATTTTTAAGAATTGCCAGATTAGTCAAATCATAGACTCCGTAAACAATCAGCCCTAGCAAAGCACCCGACAGAAAAGTAAAATAAATAGGGGTTTCAATCGAGGTTTTTGAAACCACAAAAAAATTAACTGCCACGGCCAATAAAACATAAACCAGAGCGGCTGGCAGATAGTCCACTTTCATTACGCCGTTTTCAAATCGGCCTATTTCTGAGAGGTGTCGCATATTAAAATCCTTAACGATCAGTCCAAGCCAGATCCCATCAAGAATAAGAAAAGAAAAAAAGGCCACCGCAAAACTTTTAAGGTATTCCATGAGGTCTCCGATATGAAAACTCTAATCATTTATCAGAAGTTTGGGTAATCAATTTTTCGATTTTCAGGGTTTTTACCGAGATTATTGTTTCATCGCGGGAAATTTTAAATTTTTGAAAAGTTTCGACCGAAAGGTGAATACGGAGAACACCAATGTCACAGGCCAAAACTCAATCACTTATGTTCAGGGGCATTTACGAATTTGAAGACCCATCGTCCTCGCTTTTTGCGGCAAAAATTCCCGCGACCGGCACATTAGACCTTTATTCAGATACCGTCATTGTGGTTAAGCCCAATCAAGGCGCCCTGTTCATTTACAAAGGTCAGATTGCAGACCGAATGAATTCGGGAACTTTTCAGATCACAACACAAAATGTTCCTTTACTAACTAGGCTCGCCAATTGGAAGTTCGGATTTGAATCACCCTTGAGATGCGAACTCATTTTTTTTGCCTTTCAGATTTTTACCTCTCGCCGATGGGGAACAACCAGGCCCGCACTGGTTAAATTCGATAATTTCGACGCCCCAATTCCGATACGGGCCTTCGGTAATTTCAATGTACGCTTAATCGACCCGATCAAATTCTTTTCAACTCTGTTCGGTACGCGCACGACTTATTCTGTGACCGAACTGGAAGAATTTATTCAGGGCCAGATTTCAGAAATTCTGCCGGATGTATTAAAAGGTTGCGGTACCCTTGAAAAGTTAAGCACTCGATTTGAGGACACTTCGCGACGTATTGAAGTTCTGGTGAATCGCAAAATCGAGATGTTCGGATTCTCTGTGAGTCAACTGCAGGTGCTCTCGGCGCTTCCATCAAAAGAAATTATCGAAGCTCTTGAAGCTAAATCAGCAATTCAGATCATAGGTTCACAAAAAGAATATTTACTTTACAAGGCAGCTAACAGCTTGGCAGCCAGCGAACAAGGCGGCGGCAATGACCCCGCTCAGCTGATGATGGGATTAATGCTCGGAAAGGGCCTGATCGGAAATGATTATCACGAAAAAGAAGTTAACCAGTCAATCAGCGGAGCTCATTGCATTAAATGCGGCACCACGTTGGCGACGAAGGCGGTTTTCTGCCAAGCCTGCGGAAATAAAGTTTAGTTATGACACTATTTTTTATGGAGACTGTATGAGTTTTGAAATTGTCTGCGAATCTTGCGGTGCTCTCAGCGGCCCTTCGGTAGGAATTTGTCCGTTCTGTAAATCATTAATCAGCCGCCACAGTTCTGAAATTGCCGGGGAAGACTCTCTACGCGAAATGTATGAAGCCGGAAAGCTCGATGTGACGTTAAATATGGCTAGTAAAATCTATCGTGAAAATGAAAAAGCTAAGAAAGACGTTTCATTTTTACTGCTTTACGTAAGAATCTTAATCGAAACGGAGGGGCCGACAAGTCTGATTAACAGCCTGCTGACCGAAGGTCTTCTTATCGAACCGAAAAATCAGGAACTCATCGACTACTTTGAAATTGTTCAGGCCAAATCATTTTTAAAGAAGGGCTTAGATGATGACGGAGAGCGAAGACTTAAATTCCTATTGAAGCGATCGCCAGATAATGTTCATGCTTTATTTTTGCTCGGCGCTCATCTTCATTGGTCAGATAATTCACCAACCACCGCGGTTTACTATCTTGAAAGATGCGTTAAAAACTCTCCCAATTTTTTGCGGGCCTGGGGCTGCCTGGCCTTGGTTTACAAGTCCCTTAATAATCTACAACTCAGCCAGCTGGCCCTGCGAAAATGCATTGATCTCGAATCAAACGTAAATATGAAACTCTACTTCAAAAACGAACTCAATAAAATCAACTAAAAGGAGCGCTTCGCTCCTCTCGTTGATTTGGCTTTAATTAGTAGTGCAACAAAAATCGTAAAATCTTATTACCGCATTGATAGTCCATGGCATAACCTGTTTTATCACCTAAGAAAACCGGCGCTTCAAGCGGTTTGCAACCTTTTTCAGATTTAAATCTTAACCGGGCCGGAGTTAGCATCTGTGAAATCTTACCGTCGGCTTCATAGACCGGAACCACCATTTTCAAACCGCGCTCAAGTCCACTCTGTTCCGTAGTGAAAAGGGCCGGAAGTTTTCGGCTGGAGTCATTGCGATCGACAATCGTGATCGGAAACAATAATTCCACAAAATTGGTGTCGCCGAAAAACGAGTAGCGATTCAAACTTCGCGAAACGACCTGATTTGAAGTGAGATCATGATATTCAAGTTCACTGTTCGTAATCAAGAACACACCCTTACGATCCTGCGATTGAAAGCCGGCCTTAACTAGTAAAGCACTGTCTTGTACGCTTCTTTGTGAGGATATCATTTTATCAAAGATGCGTTTTTGCTCAAGATCGATCATAGTAACCCGTTGTTGGTTACCAGCATCAAGACCATACCACATGGTTCCGTGATACTCACTGGCCGCCGCATTCAGATTAATGACCTTGTCGGCATAGGTATCTACCAAATTTCTGTACCCGGCAGCGCCTGATATATTTTGCAGATTAACTTGCGAGCTGATCACTTCATTCATAACATTAGCGATAGAAAACTCATTGATATATGACGGCTTGGTCTCGGTGCCGAGATTTTTTGCGATCAATACAGTCAATAAACCTTTCTGGGCCTGCATCTGATTCGACTGAACAATATCAACGATACGCTCGTCTTTTTTAGCGGTGTCAAGCTGTCGTAATTTATAGTTTTCGTCTAAGTAATAGAAGTGAATATCCACTTTAGTTTTAAAGTTTTTAACTGTGTCGTCGGCGCTCATATCCGAACCCCAGAGATCAGTTAAATCGATGGTTTTTGCAATCTCTTGGCCTTTACCTACCCAAGCCGGCCGCATCATGCCTTTTACTTTCATCCAATAAAAAGAATAAGGTAAAGCGGCTCTTTTATCATCAAACAACAGATATTTTTTCAATTTCATATTGCTATCAAATATAAAAAAGTGATTTCGGTAATCGCCGTAGATAGTGGCTTCTTTATCAAGGTACTCGATAATTCCGTAAACGTATTCACTGACTCCGTCGCCATCCAGATCAATACGCATTTTATATTGAGGGCGGGTCAAACTCAAATCGCCGTCAAACTTAATTTTCTGAACGCTTTCAACAGTGTATTGATTTTGTTGATTTCGAACCAGACCGATGTTGAACGAATTTTTGTTGTCATCATCTTTACCAACCACGAAATAGTCGCGGCTCGCAAGATTTCCATCGAGCACTTCGTCTACCAAAGTCATTTTCATTCCTCGCGGAATCGCGCCATTCAGATTATACTGAAAAACATCTCCGCCGGTAATAGCATCGCTGATGTTCACCAGGATTTCAGCTTTGATTTCGAATTGGCGATGAACCACACCGTCAACCATAACACTGACCTGATAGCTTAGTTCACTCGGTAAGCGTGATAGGGCTACATCTTGGCTGTCTTTAATCTTAAGTTTGACGTTAAACATTTTCTCTTCAGATCCGGCCCAACTATTCATATTTTGCTGCGCATCCACTGAAACAACCGCTGGCTCCAAATTCGAGTTTTGCGTCGGTCTCATTACAATCTGAATCTTTTGTCCGCTGATTGATTTCCAATAATTTTTTAAAGCAAGATTAAAGTTGAGATCAGCCGATTTGCGGTCCCAGTTAATAACCTGAACATCTTTATTCGCTGGCAAGATAAGTGCCTGTGCACTGACTTGTAAAGCGCGGCTCATATCCAGAAGTCCTGAAAGTATAGTCTTCTTGTACTTGGTAGACGCGTCTACACTTTTGCTTTGGCCGCCGACCGGGCCAACTAATACTGGTAGCTCATTTCTGATTTGACGGGCTCCGAGAATAAGTCTCGGATAAATTTCTGAAGCTGGAATTCCCCGCGACAACATATCAGCAACCACGCCGGTAACAAATGGCGTGGCCTGAGAGGTTCCAGACATCAAATCATAACCGGTGTATCCAGGTAAACGCAGCGATCTGATTGCATTCGGAATTGTTGAAAGAATCTCAACTCCGGGTGCCGCAATGTCGACACCGAAACCATAATTCGTAAAACTCGCAAGCGATCCATCCGGCGAATGGGCCGCTACGCAGATGACGCCTTTATACTGGCAAGGTCGCAAAAGTGCATTTGTCGAATCGTTTCCCGCAGCGGCAACAACAATTACACCGCGCTTCTGAGCTTCAGCAATGGCTTCTTTAATGATGTCGATGGTCTGACCTTCCGGCCAGCCAATCGACAAGTTGATAACTTCTGCGCCGGCGTTGATGGCATAGATAATTCCTCGACTGATACGCTCGCTCAGAAATGCGGTTGTATAACCGTTTCTGACATTTTCACTAGGAGCTAAATCGATACTGAATGGTTTGATCGGTTGATTCGGACCATCACCACTGACCTGTACAGGGATGATTTCAATGTTTTTTGACACTGACGCCACAATACCGGCCACATGTGTTCCATGACCTGATTGATCTCCGAAGTCGGGGCGCCCGATAATATTGTTTGGCGTATTGGCTATGCCTTGATCAAGAATACTCCAACCTTGGCAATCGGCCGGATAAACATTTTCTGCCGCTATAAGATTTTCATCCCGGCATTTAGAATCGTTAGCATCTTTCGACTCTGTTTGACATTGTTTTAATTTTTCAAAAGCCGCACATTTTTCCGCACGTTTGAAAATGAGTTGTTGTAAATCCGGATGCGCGAAATCAATACCGGTATCTAAGATGGCCACTTTTACTTTTCGACCTTTTACGGCGGCTGCGGGTCTGATATCTTCTCCGACCACGGCCTGCAATTTATAGGACTGCAGCGGATTAATATAGGTGCTGACCGGTTGTCCGCTGTTTTTCAGACCCCACATTTTATCACTGTGGTTGGCGGCGATTGCCTGAGTGGAAATAATCGCTAAAATTAAAAGGCTAGAAAGGCTAACTGAGTGTTTCATTAGAAACCTCCTGTCGTTTGATCAAGTTCAGTGATACTGATCTTTGATTTTTCAGCAAAGACACTGATCAGACCGTTGGCGTAAGGATGCTTTTTGCTTGGCTCACCATAAACATTTGAAACGTAGACTCCGTCATCGCCGTCTTCGTCTCCGGATCTAAATCCGGTCACCTCAAGATAGTAGATGAACTTTTCAGGTCCGAGATAGTTCAACAGCGATGCTTGAGGTATTTTTTGGTCGATAACATAGAGTACTTCGGCCATCCACTTATTTTGTTCTCTCAGATTATCCGCCGGGAATTTTCGGGATAATTTAATTAATTGCTCAACCCAAGGCTCCATGCACTCGTAACCGGTGCCATTGAGCCAAGTGTAGGCAACCTTATCTTCTTTGTTCTGAAGACACTGTGCCATATAAACTTCTTGACCGGCTTTTTCATCGCCATTACCGATAATTTTAATCAAATTTTTGAATAATTCACCGTCCTGAGGCGCGACTTTATCACCGAGCTTCTCGCTCAATTTCTGAAAGAGCCTAGAAACAAATTTTCTCTTTTGAACTGGGTCAAGAGTTACTCCGGCAGAAAGCATCAGATCTTTTATTTGCTTGATCCCGTCCGGTAAAACCGACAAATGCGATGTCACTCGGAAGAAATCGACTTTTTTCACATGGGCCAGTGCGCCTTCCGGAATCAGTGGAAAGTCTGCGAAATTAATTCCTTTGGTTTTAAGTTTTGCTTGTTCGAGAATTGAATCCATATCCGCTTTTTTCAGACTCCAGCCACCCCATACGTGTTCAATGACCGCCACCGAAGGAAGCGCACCCGGCCGATTCTGTGTCAATTCGGTATCTGATCTCACTGTTGTCCACTCGGCTTTACCGAACGGCATCTGCGAAGGATTCTGAGAAGGCGTACCTAATGATGAAGGCGCGTTGGCTCCGAATTTCTGCTTTAAATAGCCATCACCCAACTCAAGCGCAAATCCGAACTTATCACTGCCACTGAGATTTCCTTTTTTATAGGTTACGACTTTGACCGGTTCATTGATAACCTTTACACCATTGATATCCGTCGGCATTTCTGGTTTTTTAATAGTTAATAAATGCTCCTCTTTAAGTTGGCTTGATCGCAACCAAAGCAACTTCATCCTTAATTCATGGGCCTTTAACTCGTGGTCTACGGCATACATCTGATATTTGAAATTGTCCTCGAGCGCTTCAGAATTTGATTCAACAAGTAATGATCGCAAGGCCAAAGCCGCTTTGTTTCCGAAATTTTTCATTTTGTCGACTTTTTTCTGTAACTCTTCATCCGGAATCACATCTAAACTATCAACTTTAGAAATCAATTCCGAGTTGTAATTAATCAGAAATACTTTTGTGTGCAAATCAAGTTTTGTATTCTGAGATCTGATCTTCAATAGATTAATAAAATAATTCACATTGAATTCTAAACCGAAGGCCTTATTGTTTTGGTTTCGGATATAAACCTGAAGCCCTTCAGGTGTCTTAATAAACTGAATCTGTCTTAGAATAACCTTGTTCGCATCCGCTGAGAAACCTACAGTGGGTTTCATCACCGAGGCAAAGCCGATCAATGCATCAAGCCCGGTGGTGAATCCGATTCGTGCCGACAGACCAATGGAATCAGTGATGGTAAAGACCTCT
Organism: Pseudobdellovibrio sp.; assembly: GCA_043769795.1. GTDB lineage: Bacteria > Bdellovibrionota > Bdellovibrionia > Bdellovibrionales > Bdellovibrionaceae > Pseudobdellovibrio. Next base: position 9,566 of record JAYVIY010000042.1, read on the forward strand.
CCGACTTTTAAAGCATTTAAAAACTCTGTCAGTTTTCCGTCCTTCAAGGGGCCGGTTAACTTTTTTAATTTAGTGGGAATGTACATATCACGCTTCGGTACTTTAAGCGCATCGTCCATATTTGATATCGGGGTCACATGCACAAAGTTTCGCATGTAAGATACGCCACCGCCGAACGCCGTGTCGATTCCGTTTAAACCATCTAAAATATGCATGTAACCGGCACTGGCTGAAAGCGTAAGACTGTCTACGACTTGCACTGCCGCTTGACTGCCATAATATGTTCCGGTGGTAACTATTCGATTGGCTGTTGCATTGGCTCCGATACTTACAACTTCGGCATCAACCAAGGGTTTCACGCCGGTAGGGCCCACTTCAATACCAATTATATTCTGATTCAAAACCTGTTGAGTTTCTAACTTGCTCGAAAACTGACTTAGAATAGTTTCAATAATATTTGATTGAGCTCTGACTTTCAGATATTTCAAAAAGTCGCCTGATTCAAAAGGCGATTGTCTTTCACCATGAGAAAAACGCTGCGGATAGCCGGCAATTTCCTGAGTCATCACTTTGCCTTTAACGACGACCTTATCTGCTGAAGTGATATCCAGTGAGGGTATCTGAACTTGGTTCAATTGTTCAACTTCAGATTTAGTAAAAAATGTTTCAAGCATATTGTGGTAGCGATGCAATAACTTAGCTTTAACTAATTCTTGTAATTGCTGAGGATAAGAAGCAGCAGCAACGATTTCGTTCCAGTCTTTGTCGGTTAATTCCGACATTTTTCTTAAAATCCATCGGACGTCATCGTAAGACGTAATGCTGTCAAAGTCGGTACTGAAAGCAAAATTCAAGTAAGCCCATCCACCGCGCACAGTCACTGACTGAGCCGCGAAACGATTGATACTTTCACCGGCGTCGGCGATGACATAAGGAACAATCAAAGCACGATAGGCACGAGATTGAGCGTAAAGTGAAATTGTATTATTATTTGAAGGCGTCAGGCCATCAAACAGATTCGGCACTTCTGAGTTCATCTTTTCTAAATAGGAACCATGGACGATCACAGAAAATTCACTCTCATTTTTTTCAGATAGAAAGCCACGGCTTTCCGGATCAATCGACAAACAACTGATAGCGGTGTCATTGGGGCCAGCAACGCAAAATGCCTGCAAAATAAAACTATTCAGTTCTTCCAGACTTTTAAATTTCAATTTTACCGATTGCAGATATTTCGGAGACTCCTGATACACTCCGATTTTTCTAAGTAACGCCGCTTTAAGTAAACTTGCATGCACTTGTAAACCTGATTTCAAGCGATAGACTTCATCCGGATGAGCGGCTCCCCGCACATTAATAGCATACATACCGAGCTCCCGCACAACACCCACAAAACTGTCAAAAACCAAACCCTCACTTGGCGATGGCATCTGGGCATGCAGGTTTTCGTCAAGTGCAGTATTATTCTTGAGATCGGTGTTTTGCCAAAATTTGTTCTCAGTTGGATTGATTCTCGACAGATCTATCTTTTTATCAAATTGAGATTTAATGTCCGACACCGATAGTTTTTTACCGTTAGCATCCACCAGATCGAAAGCCGGTTTGGTGAGTGTTTTTAAGGGGATACGAACAATGTTGTCTTGAGCCATTGATGCGGATGCCCAGCAAACCACTAATCCGAAAACCAATTGATATAAATTTCGAAAATTCATTTTAACCTCATCTGATTTTAAATAATGCTAAAGCAATGCCCTTTTTTTGTCTCATCATGAGACAGAGTAAAATCAGAACGTTCTGGTTTTTCTAACTACTTATATGTTGTTAAACCCAAGTAGCATTTGCTATGCATAGTAACGTCCGGAGAAAATTGAATGCACACCATACTGACAAATTTTCAAATGATTAAGCCCCCGCATGAAAAGAAGCAGGCCGTTTTGAATAAATGGCTCACCGACTGCCACTTACGAGCTGAACAAGCAAGGACCGGCAGCGCCGAGAGGATCAGCTCGCTCTTTAGCCGTTATACGGTAAAAGAAAGTCAAATTTCAAAGCGGTCTTTTGAATGCGCCGACATTCTGGAAGACGAGGTCTGGCAAACAAATAAAATCTACAGGGTTACTTCTGATACTCCGTCCGGAGTATCAATTTCAGAACGAAATCAGTTTTTTGCTGAGCGAGCCCTCTCAGTTATGCACGATTTCTATTCATTTGATTCAAAAATTCCTGATCATTTAATTCATGTAACCTGCACGGGCTATGTCGCACCCAATGCGGCTCAGTTGGTCGTAGCCGAAAAAAAATGGTCCACGCAAATTACTAACGCCTATCACATGGGTTGTTACGCCGCACTTCCGGCTATCCGTATCGCAAATGCTTTGGTGAAAAGCTCAGAAGCCGAAAACTACAAGGTCGATGTTATTCATAATGAAATGTGTGGTCTGCATTTAAACCCTCCAGATCACAGCCCCGAACAGATTGTCGTACAAAGCCTTTTCGCCGATGGGCATATTAAATACTCAATTCTCAGTGAAAACCAAAAACCTGCGTGTGGTTTACGACTGCTTGCAATTAGAGAAATGCTGATTCCAGAATCTGCAAACGACATGAGTTGGCAACCCAATGCGTGGGGTATGAAAATGACACTTTCACGTGAGGTGCCTTCAAAAATTCAGCGATGCCTTCTTCCATTTCTACAGACTTTATGGCCCGAGAGAACCGCTGATCTTTTGAAAAGTGCAAGATTCGCTATTCACCCGGGAGGCCCGAAAATTATTGAATCCGTGCAGACTACACTTGAAATTCGCGATGACCAGTGCGCCGAAAGTAAAAAAATTCTTTTCGAACGCGGAAATATGTCATCGGCGACTCTGCCGCATATCTGGCAAGAAATTTTAGCCGGCTCTCAGCCTTCAGGCCAAAAAGTGGTAAGCCTTGCATTCGGCCCGGGCCTGACGCTTTTCGGTGCCGTTTTTGAGGTCGTATGAAAATCATTTTTCTAGTTACGTTTTTTTTGCAGGCCGGTTTGCTTTTTTTCGATGAAATGGTCTTTCACCGAAAACGCGGCTTACCACTTTGGGAAAAAATTGGTCATCCGCTAGATAGTTTTTCGGTTTTAAGCTGTTACCTCTTTCTCTGTTTTTCAGATTTTAATGATTTCAACTTGGTTGTCTATTCGGTTCTATCAGTATTTTCCTGTTTTTTGATAACCAAAGATGAATTCATTCATAAAGAACTTTCATCGGCTTCTGAGAACTGGCTGCATTCGGTTTTATTCATGCTTCACCCGGTTACGCTTTTTTCGGCCGGTTCGCTGTGGGCTGAAAATTTAGAAAAATTCTATTTCGCAGGAGCGGCACTTTCGGTTTTAGTATTCATGCTTTATCAGATTCTATACTGGAGTTTCTATGAAAAACGACTCAGTCGATAATACAATTTACGATGTTTACGAAGACCGCTGGTACACCGCCTTCGATGACCCGGTGGCACTGCTGAGAGCCGAGTCCGTTGTTAAAACTAAATGGACTATCGAGCAAATTGAATCAAAATTTAAAAGTTTAGCCAAAGTGAGCCTACTCGATGTGGGTTGCGGCGGAGGTTTTTTAAGCAATGCACTGGCAAAAACTTCTATGTCTATTACCGCCGTTGACCTCTCTGAAACCAGTCTGGCCACCGCTTCAAGATTTGACGAAACAAAGCGAGTCAACTACTTGGTGGCCGATGCCTATCATCTTCCGTTTGCTGACGCCAGCTTTGAAGTCATCACCGCGATGGATTTTCTAGAACATGTTGAAAACCCACAATTAGTCATTCAGGAATTTTCGCGTGTACTGAAGCCCGGGGGGCTTTTTATTTTTCATACTTTCAATCGAAACTGGGTTGCCGGTCTGGTGGTGATAAAACTTGTTGAGTGGCTCGTAAAGAATACACCGAAAAATATGCATGTCTTAAGATTATTCATCAAACCCTCTGAGCTCAATCGATTTTGCAATCGCGCCCATATGAAAGTTAGCGCATGGTCAGGCATCAAACCGGTGCTCAGTACAATTACAATCAAGAGTATTTTCACCGGTGTAGTACCAAAAGAACTTCGTTTTGAGCTCACAAAATCAATGATGATTTCCTATATCGGAGCCGCAGAAAAAGAGCAATTACATACAGCGCTTTAAGCCGCCTTCATTGCCCTTGATCAGCTTAAAAGTACGCGCCGGAGTCTTTGAAATTTTCATTGTCAAAGTCATGAGGCCTTTGAGCTGATTGATATTAGCTGTATAGCCTGCTTCTACGGGTTGCGGATTTCTACCTGATGGTGGTCTAAAACCTGTGCGCTGAGTATATGTGCCTTTCGCTGAAATCCGACTTTGATTCATCGGCCATCTTCCAGCCGGTACCTGACCTGTAGCGCAATCAAAACTCAGTACAGCACTTTGATCTTCCATCACGTAAAGCACTAGGCCATCGCTACCCCAGGTTTCAGTTACTAATGGAGGTTGCGAAGCATTGAGCGTGTTAACAGAAAGCATTGTGAATAGAACGATAATCAAATTTTTCATAAGAATCCTCTTTTTAGCTGCAAGCTAGCAGTCATCCTAAAGAATTAAAAGTGTCAGGATTCAAACATGTAAAACGTACCCGAATTCAGAATAATTTTTTTAACAAGAGAATGGCACCGAATAGAACCGGCTGATGAACTAAATAATAACTTAAACTGTAACGACCTAAAC
>JAYVIY010000043.1:0-5689 GCA_043769795.1 Pseudobdellovibrio sp.
TTTTTTTCAGGTGCTCCGCCACCATTTGAATCTGCAGCTCCACCACCGGAATTACCACCACCATGGGCGCCTCCGCCAGCAACTCCGCCTCCAGCGCCACTTCCACCTGTGGTGTCTCCACCCAAACCTAATTTTACGCCATCGGCATTAGTTCCGCCGCCGCTGCCGCTACCTTGCCCGTTAGATCCACGGCCACCATTTAGTATAGGGTTACCGCGCGTTCCACCGGCAAATCCACTTAGGCCCGCGCCCGTTTTTAAATTAACTCCGGCTACATTTGATTTATCAGCATCTTTACTCACCAAAGAACCCGTACCTGTATTGCCCGGGCAACCTTCTTGCTTGGAGTTCTGCTGACATTTACAAAATTGCGTTCCTGAATTTGCGGGAATTTCACAATACTGCTGTGGTGTAACCGGCCCGCCGCCGGTTCCGGTCGAGGCCATTTTTCTATCACATTCTTTTGCACTCTCACGCGCATTAGCAAGCGACAAAGCATTCAGTGCAAGTCCAACGATATCTTTCGCATTCATATTACATTGAACTTGAGTGGCTGCTACTGATCCGGCCGGTGTCGGAACGTTTTCTTTGCTGATGCTCGCAGTAATTTTTTGCAAAGCTGCTTTTGCATCAGCTGTCTTTTTGGTTACATCGGCTTGGCAAGGAGTATTGCACGCTGCTAATGCAGGCGTGTAACAGGCCATAAATCCTATTGTAGTCGCAGAGCACTGCGATGCCGCTCTTGATTCGCATTCCATTTCACACTGACCGGATGCTTGCGCTTGATCAGAGCTTACACTAGCTTCAATCGTTTTAAGTTCTGCTAGTAATCCTTTAACTGAAGCGCTTGCAGCCCCACAACCGGCATCGCAAGCTAGCTTTGCTGCAACACAAGTTGCTTTAGCAATTGTCATTAATTTTGAAGCAAAATTTGTTACCTTCGCCGTATTCGAACAGGCTTTCTGTACAGATGAAACCGCGGCCAAAATTGGACCGGCTGCATCCATTAATGTTTTCGCAGTTTTTGCACCCGGAGCTTCAACACACAAAAATGAAGAGGTTTCTGCCAGTTTGACACAGGTAGGTTTTGGACCGCTCGCAAATGCTTCAAATTTTGCCTTAAAAGCTTCGAGCTTTGTCGGGGTAAAATGAAAGGCTTCTTTCGTTGCATAAACGTAGGTTCGTAACAAAGTATTGGTTTGAGTTATAGTCATTGCCACTTCTGATTTTTCTTCTGCAGTTTTAGCAACTGCAGCCGTTGAAATAACAGATTCTCCACCGTCAGCAGATGAAGGAATAGCCGCAGCCTTTGTTGCTTCTGCAATAGGCTCCGATAAGCCCGTGCCTACGTCTCGAACTACTTCCGCTCCGTCCGAAGTCAACGGAACGCCATCCGTTCTCGGATCAGCCACTTCGGTTTGGGCCCCGGTCTTGGCATCTGTTTTCATTATCAGCGGCTTGCTTGGCTCACTTAAATTGTCGACAACTTGATAGCTGTGTCCGGCTGCGTCCTTGTAAACACCTTCTGTTAAAACTCCGTCGGCAGGAGCCGCATCGGCTTGGGCCGCGACAGGTGCTGCTACAGGCGGTGCTGCTTCAGGCGGACTTTCCTTTGCTGGCGCTGCTGCCGTTGCCACTGCTGGTTTTTCAGCCGGAGCCGACTTTCCCGCAGCCTCTCTTGCCTCTTTCGCTTCTATAGCTGCCTGCTTATCGTAGTCTGAAGCCACTTGGTTTAATACAGGAACTAAAGCCTTGGTCAGCGCCACTTGTCTTGCAGCATCTTCTTTCTGTTGCGCGAGAGCTGCTGCCTGATTTTTTTGTGCGGTCGCAGCCGCCAATGCGGCCTGTTGTTGTGTATTCATGGCCGCCTGTTGCGCAGAAATTTGAGCATCTCGCTCTGAAAGCTGAGTTGACTGTTGCGATTGCTGCCCGCCCGTTGCCGCAGAAAGTGAAGCTTGCGTACACTCTGTTTTAAATTTAAATAAATATTGCTGCTCCTGAACTGATGAAATTGAATTCTTCATTTTAAATTCAAGCAGTTTTTTATCGGCACAAAGTTCTACCGCAGATTTTACAACTCGGTTTTTGCAGTAATTTTCTCCGGCAACCACATCAGATGTGCCGCTGGAAATTGTAAAACTTCTTAAGCATTCGGATTTTGAATTGAACATTTGCATATTGTCTGCTGCGAAGGAGTATGCGCTAACGAAGGTTATAATTAAGGCCAAATAGTTTCGGATTTGCATGAAACCCCCTCATGTTTTCTTATCGGCCAATGGTCTAGGCAGCTTGAGACGAAATTTCATTTTGTCTCAAGATGATACGACAAATTTTTTAAAAAATTGAATCGACTAAAACTTTAACATCCTCAAAAGCTAAAAAAGCTTGGATTGATCGGATTGTTAAGTCGGCCCGGATTCCGAACAAGATTCGGAGAAATGAGCTTAACAGAGTAACCTGTTCGGCCACCCGTAATGCAATTGCCGGGAATTGGCGGAAGGGCTGAGTCCTCTTCCATCGGTGATCTGAAGCTCTGATCAGATGTAAGGGCTCCTATGCCCGCGGCCGAATTATTCCATTTATCTTTGCATTGTCCAAAGCTCATCGTATTGGCGGCATCATCAACAAGTCCGCCGGGAAAAGTCGTGTAGTTTGAAAAAGAAAAAAACGTCCATCCAGTCAGTAATGATGATTGCAATGAGATGAGAAAATTCATCACTTTCGTATACGTAGTGCCCGGAGCTCCCGGTCCATTAGTTACAATTGGTGTTGAGTTGAGAACGGTATTTTTAACCAAAATTTGATCTTTCACAGAAAATGTTCGCTGAGTAAGTGATGAGCCATCGGGTTGATCGGCTCGCATCCCGACAGCGCCTAAGTCAGCTCGCAATTGGTTAAGTGTAATACCGTTAACATTCGTGGCCAGCAAAATCTTTGCAAATCCAGAATTATACAATTTTTTATAATAATTATGATAAAAATCCGGATCAATCGAATAATGAGTGATATCAAATTGATTGGGCGCTATCGCACTGATTTCCAAAGCTCGTGTTCCGGCTTCTCCCGCAGCACTCGTCGCCAGAGCGTCGTAATCTCGGAAATCTCCGATTGTTGCCGCGGCTTCAAGGCTGTCCCAATTCGTAAAGTTAGGCCAACCTCCAACAGGGTTTCCGGATTTTCCTGTCAGATTGATATTTGCCGCGTAACTTTTGGCCGGATAATTTAAAACATCCCGCATATTTAAAGCCGAATGATAAGCCGCCACATAGTCTTTATCTCGCGTACCCAATACATCGCCCACAAAAAGTGAAAAATTGGGTTGAGTAAAAATTGATTGCACCAGAGGTGGGGCCGCAGCCCCTGTTATTACTCGGATCGGCAGGGTTTGATCTGTTTTAGAATTTTGATTAGCGTCGTCATAGGTAGATTGTGAGTTACCCTTCGGCCATGTTTTACCGTACCACGGGCCAATGCTTCCACCAAAAGGTTTGGCAACTGCAAAAGCATTCAATTTAATTTTTGTCAGCGGCAAGAATGGGATCTGTGGTTCAGAAGACGCTTTTACCGCATAATACTCAACACAGTTTGGGTTTTTCTCATAACCTACGGTGTGCTGTTGGCCGGGCACAAGCAAGGACTGTATAATTCCCCTTTCTTGCACGCTGATACCGTTAAATGCTGAACCTAATCCTGTCGGATTGGTTGGGTCATAGACCGGTTCGGGTTTAAAAAGAATTCCTGCTCCGGGGCGGCAGTTATGAATGTAGTAATTTATAAATTGAATTTCAATTTTCTTCAAAAATTCACCAGAGCCCTGCAACCCGTCTTTAAAGGCACAATCCGGATTAGCAAGTCCGTTTTCAGTTTTAAAATTCGCTGCAATAAATCCTGTTAAATTAGCTTCAGTTAAATTATTTTTTAGCGTGTTTTCGGCTCCCTTTAATATGGTATTGCCTTCGATGTCTAAAATTTTATCCGGATCAAGCGAAAGATTTCTGGCCAAAGCCTCGATCGTTTTTGTACGCAAATAAGTTTCATTTATATAGCCTGCCAAAAATCGAGTAAACACCGTGGCTCCTGTTGGCCCCAGAAGACTACAGCGGTTAGCATTGGCCAGATTCACTTTATCAATAGCCGCATTGACCGCGCCCGCCACATCTCCGCCGAAGGGAGTTGACGCGCTTCCGGCATTTGGAATGGCTCCGATTGTTCGAGCCGAATCAAAGCCATCGCAATTCAACTGGCACATACTTTCGTTTTGAGGCCATCCGGAAAATCCATCATGACCTATGCAAAAAAACGGAATATCTTGGATACCAAGAGGCATACCCCCCATTTGCACATTCATGCAACCCATTCCACCTAGATGCTGCGGATCTGCAACACCTTTAGACCCATTATAAAAAAAAGCTTTCGGCGGATCCATGAATTCGAAAGGGTAAAGCTGGCTACTCGTAGTAGAGTCCCCTTTGCGAAAGCCAAAGGTTCCCAAAATTCGATAGCGCCAAGTCATCAGCTTCCATACCTGCCGAATCTGATAGTTGACGTGAGCTAGTACATTCATATTTTCAGCCTGCTTCATGGCACCGTAATAGGCGGCCAAATCGGTGGAGTGCTGCAAATTAATCTTGTGATGAACAAGTAGGCCGACGTTAATTAAAATAGCGAAAAAAACAAAAAGAATTTGAAAGATCAGCGCAACGAAAATAGCCACCTGACCCTTTTGATTTTTTCGGGTCAGCGCAAAACGCGATAATAGTGTGTTTGTTCTGGTGTTTTCGGTCATCCCCATGTTTATTTTAGACCGAATTTACACCAAAACAACAGCGGCTTGCGATCGGGCACAAATTAACCGATGAACCCGACCTAAGTTGAGACACCACAGCATGCAATTGAATACATTCTGTTACTTATTTAAAATAAAACGGCTAAGCTTCTCATTCTCTATTTAGCTTAAAGGATATTAAAATGTACGCTTTAAAAATTCAGAGTCTTCTACTTATTTTTCTATTTACGCTGTCATTCTCTTTTAAAGTCGGCGCAGAAGTTTTGTTCGAGGGCTATTACAAAGTAACGCAGTTTAAAAAACACATCGGCTTTTTGGTTTTAAGACACGAAATCGACGAGAAAACTAAAAACTTTAAAACCACCAGCTTTATTAAACTAGGCAAAGGCGGCTTTGATTTAACTGAGTCTTACCAAGCTGTTTCAGACAGCGAACTGGCTCCGGTCAGTATAAATTATCTGGCTGCCGGCGACAAAAAAACAAAGACCATCGACGTTAAATTCAAGGCCGGCAAAATGACCGGGCTCGTCATCGAAGATGGTAAAAAATCTAAAATTAATGAACCCACAACAAAGGGAATTTTTGTTTCATCATCACTTTATTATTTGATGCTTAAAAGCAAAGACGGCCTCAAAACCGACACAAAATTCGATTACGCAGCAATCACTGAAGAAGGCCCGGTCGTAATGAAGGGCTCGGTCGCAGTAGATAAGAAAATGGTAACCCAGGATTCGCTGCAACTATTAAGAGTTACAAATAATTTTGCCGGATCTGACTATGAAAATCTGATTACTACGCGCGGTGAAGTGATTGCGGCCACTACGCCGGCCACCAGTATTGAATCTGCACTTGTTAAAAACAAAGATGAAGCCCTCGCAGGAATAAAACTTGCGGCCGGAACTC
>JAYVIY010000044.1:0-5673 GCA_043769795.1 Pseudobdellovibrio sp.
TTGGGTTTTGATCGAAAAATTCAAAGCAGCGATAATCTGATCATAGAACAAATTAAAGCAGAACTCTCGTTGTTAAACGATGTGGTTCTGCTTTACTAGTTTTGTAGGCTACGCGCTCTCGCTTTGCTTTTTAGCAGCAATTTCAGCTCGCGTTTTCATTTCTTCATCGGTGTAGTAAACAAGTTTCGGCTGATTACCTTCCCGAATTACATTTTCATCAATTACAACCTCTTTAACATTCGTCATGCCGGGAATATCAAACATCACATCAAGCATTGATGACTCGATAACTCCGCGAAGTCCGCGGGCGCCGGTTCTGCGTTTTAAAGCCTCTTGCGCAATGGCTTTAATGGCCGCATCAGTGAATTTCAGATCGACATTTTCAAATGAAAAGAGCTTTTGATATTGCTTAACCAATGCATTCTTCGGGCGAACCAAAATGTCTTGCAATACGGCTTCATTTAACGGAGCCAGGGTTGCAATACACGGCAAACGACCTATAAATTCTGGAATCAAACCGAATTTAGAAAGGTCATCCGGCTCAACTTTTGAAAGTAAATGCTCGGTTTGATCATCGCTTCTTGAAACGATGTCGCCGGCAATACCCATTGATTTGTTAACCGTTCGGTTTTCGATAATTTTATCAAGACCTACAAAGGCTCCGCCGCAGATAAACAAGATATTTGTGGTATCGACTTGAATGAATTCCTGCTGAGGATGCTTTCGGCCACCTTTCGGGGGCAAATTCGCAACAGTCCCTTCAAGAATTTTCAAAAGAGCCTGTTGAACCCCTTCGCCGCTCACGTCACGGGTGATTGAGGGATTTTCAGATTTACGCGAAATTTTGTCAATTTCATCTACGTAGATTATTCCGCGTTTACATTTTTCGATATCATAGTCTGAAGCCTGCAAAAGATTCAAAATGACGTTTTCGACGTCTTCTCCCACATAGCCGGCTTCGGTCAGTGCCGTGGCATCAGCCATCGCAAAAGGCACGTTAAGAATTTTTGCAATTGTTTGCGCGATGAGTGTTTTGCCCGATCCCGTAGGCCCTATCAGTAAAATATTCGATTTTTGCAATTCGACATCAGATGATTTTTTGCCTTGGAGCGAGTTGATTCTTTTATAGTGATTGTGTACCGCAACTGCGATTGTTTTTTTAGCTTGAAGCTGGCCAATAACATAGTCGTCAAGAAAAGCTTTGATTTCAATGGGCTTCGGAACTCTGAAGGCCCCTTTAACTGCCACTTCTTTATCTTTTTCCTCATCGATAATGTCCATACAGAGATCGATGCATTCATCACAGATATAAACGCCGGGGCCGGCAATTAATTTTTTAACTTCTTTTTGACCTTTGCCGCAGAATGAACATCTTAAGCTTGCATTATTTGGTGTCGACATATTTTGTAATTTCCTTTTTATTTGTTCGTCTTGCGCGAGCTGACGATATGGTCTAATAATCCGAACGATTTAGCCGCTTCAGGGTCCATAAAGTTATCTCGCTCCATCGCTGCAAAAAGCGTAGGATAGTCTTTGCCGGTATGGGTTTCATAAATTTTAGTCAGCTTTTCTTTGGTTTTAATTAGTTCCTTTGCATGAATTTCAATGTCGGTAACCTGGCCGGATAAACCGCCGCCGTGTAAAAGGGGCTGATGAATCATAATTCGAGAGTTCGGCATTGAAAAACGTTTTCCTTTTGCTCCGGCAGTCAGAAGCAATGAGCCCATGCTTGCAGCCATGCCCATACAATAAGTAGCAACATCACATTTTACGAACTGCATAATGTCGTAAATAGCTAGGCCCGCCGATACGCTTCCCCCTGGTGAGTTGATGTAAAAGTGAATATCTTTTTCTGGGTTGTCGACCTCTAAAAATAAGAATTGCGCGACAATAGCGTTGGCTACGTCGTCAGAAACAGGACTTCCTAAAATAACTATGCGATCTTTGAGTAGCCGAGAGTAAATGTCATATGAGCGCTCACCTTTTGATGTTTGTTCGATGACATATGGTATTGCTGGCACAAGGTCTCCTGTAAAAGTGGTTGAAAATCTAAATTCCTGTACATTTAAAATTCGGCGGTTTATGCGCGAATCTTTAAAGATACATTCAAAAAAATGAGATTTGTTAATTTATGTTGCTCTACTGTGAGATAAATTCAAAGACAACTATCAAGGCTCATTCTTTAGTCCAGTGAGTTCTAGTAATGAGATTGTTTGCTAAATTTTTTTCCGTTTTGTAGCCATATATCATGATCAAACTGTTTCAAAACAAGACAAAAGCACCTGGTTAGCTTATAATGTAATAAATCTGCTTTTGTCTTGTCATTTCAACGCCAGACAATTACTATTTAGTTGTGACACAGAGAAGATCCTTTCTATTGAAGCTATTTTCATTATGCGGCGTGGCTGTGGCATCGACTCAGGCACCAGAAATTCTCCTCGGCCAGCTGGTACTCAATTCAGATAAAGAACCTACGAAAATTACTTATACTATTCCTGATTCGATGCAGGCCAATATTCGGACTTATTACAAAGTTGATAACTTTGTTGCATTAAAAAAATCGTATTCTGACGCTGGGCTATTAATCGATATTTCAAGCTTTAAATTTTCTGATCATACTAAAACTGTACTCACTTTTAACACTCCAGCTTCAAGAAATAAATTCTTAAATTATTATCGCGACAATATTTCTAATTTCAAAAACGCATAATTATGCCTTTATAGCTGCAGCATTTTGCTCTTTCTTTCAATGTTTCCAAGTTTAACCCGTCAAAAATTTAAACTGTGCGGTAATAACTGAAAAAAAGGTTAATTTTCAGTAAGTAAAAATGAATTATCATTTGAAAGCATTCACAGCAGCTCTGTGTTCGATTTGATCAGCGCGATGCGGAAGTCCTTTTCAACCCTGCGTATTAGGCCTAGACCACGCATATAATTATACTAACTATTACAAATTTTTTTTTTGCATTTTGCAGCGAAGATCCTAAACTGTATTGATAACGAGATGTCTTTTTAAGATATTTCGAATGTAACTTCATGGAAGGAGCCACTGAATGAGCGCTACCAAAACACAACAACTTCCCCTTCTCCCTCTTCGCGACCTGATCATATTTCCACATATGATGATGCCGCTCTTTGTAGGACGAGAAAAAAGCATCAACGCGCTGGAAGATGCGATGAGCAAGCAATCTGATATCGTGCTCGCGGCTCAAAAGGACGCAAAAACCAATAACCCTGACGAAAAAGACATCTATCAGGTGGGAACTGTTGGAACGATCATTCAACTGTTAAGGCTTCCGGATGGTACGGTAAAAGTTTTAGTTGAAGGAAAGCGCCGGGTCAGAATTAAGAACTTCGTAAGTAACGAAGGTCACTTTGTTGTGGTCTGTGAAGCTATAAATGAAGAAGTTTCAAACCCAACCGAAGCTTCTGCTTTGGTCAGGTCGGTCAAAGGAACTTTCGAAACTTACGTGAAACTGAATAAACGAATTCCGCCTGAAATTCTGATGCGCGTAAGTAGCATTGAAAGCCCGGGAGAATTGGCCGACATTATCGTGGCTCAACTCAATTTGAAGCTCGAAGACAAACAGGCAGTTCTTGAAATTCTGGACCCAACTAAACGATTAGAACATTTGCTTAACTTAATGACGGGGGAAATTGAAATTCTTGAGGTCGAAAAGAAGATTAGAACTCGCGTTAAAAAGCAGATGGAAAAATCTCAAAAAGAATATTACTTGAATGAGCAAATGCAGGCTATTCAGAAAGAACTTGGTGAAAAAGACGACTACCAAGCGGAGCTGGAAGACCTGACTACGAAGTGCACCGACAAGAAAATGCCTAAAGAAGCAAAAGACAAGGTACACAAAGAAATCAAAAAATTAAAAATGATGTCGCCGATGAGTGCCGAAGCCACAGTGGTTAGAAATTATATTGACTGGGTTTTGTCTCTACCATGGCAGGAGTATTCTGAAGATCGTCATGATGTAAAGAATGCTAAAAAAATATTAGATAATGATCACTGGGGTTTAGAAAAAGTTAAAGAACGAATACTCGAGTATTTGGCGGTTCTTTCATTATCTAAAAACATGAAGGGTTCAATCATCTGTTTAGCGGGCCCTCCCGGAGTAGGTAAAACATCTCTTGCAAGATCGATTGCAGAATCTCTCGGTCGACCGTTTGCACGTATCAGTTTAGGTGGAGTTCGTGATGAAGCTGAAATTCGTGGACACAGAAAAACCTATGTTGGCGCAATGCCCGGCAAGATATTGCAGGCTTTGCGAAAAGTCGACAAAGGTAATCCGGTGCTATTGCTCGATGAAATCGACAAAATGGCCAATGACTTCAGAGGCGACCCGGCATCAGCTATGCTTGAGGTTTTAGATCCTGAACAAAATTCTTCTTTTGCCGATCATTACCTTGAGCTTGAATATGATTTATCAAAAGTGATGTTCGTTGCCACAGCAAATAATCTTGGTAATGTGCCAAGACCGCTTCTTGATCGAATGGAAATCATTTATCTTGATGGCTATATCGAGCAGGAAAAATTTCACATCGCTAAGAATTATCTGGTCAATAAACAGATTGAAGCTCATGGCTTAAAAGATTTCAAAATCAGCATCTCTGATAAAACAATCCGAGATGTGATCAGATATTACACCCGCGAAGCCGGTGTGAGAAATCTGGAGCGACAATTTGCAAATGTATTCAGAAAAGTAGCTAAAGATATCGTGATGTCTCAAACTCTCGAAGAGTTCAGAAAAGATCCGATTCCTGAGAAGGGCGCTAAGACCAAGGCAACTGCAAAAGGTAAAAAATCTTCTGCAAAGAAAAACGAAGGTTATGTTGTTACTCCTGAAAAATTAGTCGAATTGATCGGGGCTCACAAATATAAATACGGTGAAATCGAAAAACAAAATGAAATCGGTCTGACAAACGGTATGGCTTGGACTGAAGTAGGCGGTGATTTACTTGCTGTTGAAGTCAGTGCGGTTCCGGGCAAGGGTAAATTTACGGTTACCGGCCAATTGGGCGATGTCATGAAAGAATCCTGTGTTGCGGCGATGTCATACACCAGATCGCGCGGCCCTTTATTCGGACTGGACAAAGAGTTTTATGAGAACATTGATATTCACATTCACTTTCCGGATGGCGCTACTCCGAAAGACGGTCCTTCTGCCGGCATCGCTTTAACGACTTCAATTGTTTCCGCGATGGTTAAGATACCGGTAAAAAGAACTGTTGCAATGACCGGCGAAATTTCTCTGAGAGGAAAAGTTCTTCCAATCGGCGGACTAAAAGAAAAAATTCTGGCGGCTCATCGCGGAGGAATTAAAACTATTATCTGTCCGAAAGAGAACGAAAAAGACCTCAAAGACATTCCAAAAGAAGTCTTAAAGGAATTAAAAGTTATCTTGGTAGACCACGTTGACCAAGTCTTAATAAACGCTTTGGATATAAAAAATCCAAAAGAGTTATTCAAGGCTCAAAATGAACGCGTATTTGGAATTAAGGCCCATTACACCGGCCAATCGGTTCACAATACGACTCACTAAGTCCGAAGACATGACATGATTTAAGAATGGCGCCGGTTTCACGACCAGCGCCATTCTTGTTTTTAGGCCATTGAGCCCAGAAATTAAGCATCGATTTAAAAATTCTTAAATTTAAATGCAA
>JAYVIY010000045.1:0-2060 GCA_043769795.1 Pseudobdellovibrio sp.
CTCTTGGGCCTACATTTCGAACGACGGCAAAAGATATCTCCATTTCGGGAAGCTATGCCGAGAGAATTGTGCCGCAGGAGTTTCATGACGGCATTTTTAATGTCATTATCTCCAATAATTTACTGGCAAGAGAACAGCAGAAGCAAATATGTTTGAATTGCAGAGTTGTTTCAATTGATGGGTCAATTTATTTACAATATGTAAAACCGAGCAGTGACCAGTTGGGCTTACTTCGCGGAATACTTTCAGACTATCGCGAAGTTTTCGAAAACGCCACGATAAGGTGCGATTGAGCTACATTAATTTTAGGAGGTATGTTTGTTGATTTTAGAAAAAATGTTTTATGAGGCGCGACCGTTTCTCTATGCTTTAATAGGATTATACGCCGTAATACAATATCAAAATAAAATATTATTTATTTGTGGGTCGGTTCTTTTGACCTGCAGCTACGTCGTAATTGACTTACGTCTATCCTACCGCAGGAAGGCAACACAAACTTCAAAGTCTCAGCTGAGAGGTATCAATTATTAATGATTTTGCACTAAACAGCGCAGCCTTTGTATTTTAGTAAACTTCGAATTCAAGTTTTGTTAAAATCAGGTTTTCACTTCGGTTAGTTGTTCCAACGCCTGCAGCGATATTAAAACCGTGGCGCACCGTAAAGTCGAGACCCAGCATTAAAAGCCGTGTGGGGTCGTCATTGACCTCACCGAATATGTCGACGTGTGGTTTAATTCTATCCGAATAGTTATACATTATCATCGCGTTGTAGTGTTTTTCGATTTCTGAAGTATTTCCGTTCTCGTTTGCCTCTTTTAATTTGACGTACTCAAGGCCCGGAGACAAAACGTAAGTCCATCGTCCGATTTCTTTTTGCAAAATTAATTTGGTGTCTACGGTGTACGATTCGTCAGAATCCTGTGGAATTTCAGTCTCAACGTAGAGTCCCATATCAACTGGCATTTCGCCGCGCTTATAAAGAGAGGTTCTGGCGCGTAATCTTATTGAATCGAGGTTCATTTTAGCGGTGTCAGATTTTTGATAATCCAGATACCCGCCCAGTTCAATTTTATCAGTTAACCCGTAGTTCAATTCAAATGAACTTCGCATAATATCATTTGAGCTGACTGATGAGCTGTTCTCGAATTCGGCCTCATGTGGATCGGCGGTATCATATCCGTAAACGCTGAGCTCATGAAAGTTAAATGCAAATGCTGACTGCGACCCGGCTAACAATAAACAAATTAAAAAAGATTTTTTCATTTTAAACTCCGTGTTTGTGCGATCAGCTGTAACAGTGAATCGGTGCCAAGAAGTACTTATTTCAAAATACAATCGTCAGCTGACAATCAATCGCAAACGCACTGAAAGTTAAATGATAATGGCCTCCATTTGAGAAAGCCTTAAAGTGATTGTTAGAATGATTTATTTGTCATCGTAAAAAAATACAGCTTCAGCCTCGAGATCATGCCAGCGCTTGCCGATTTTTTTCTTAAGAAGCATGCGTCCCTTGAGTTCTAAAATGCGGCTGCCATCAGAGCTAACAACAAAATACATTGGGCGAACCACCGACGATACCAGCGAACTGTGGGGTTTCATCCGTACGATAACGACGTCGTTGCCGTTTAATTTTTCGTCTCTTAATTTTTCAAATTCGAATCTGAAAACGTCCATAAAATCAAGAGCAGCTAGCGTTGCTTCAACTATTTTTTTATTCTGAATCTCTGCCCAGTGGAGCTTAAGAAACGGAACAAAAGACGGCCCGATAACCAGATTGGCCGGCAAGGGTCTTGTCTTCTTTTTTATTTGGCCTTCTTTATTTACAGAAAAGTGCATTTCATTACTTGAAATTTCGAGCTCATAGGTTTCATCGAGCTGTTTTTGCTTAACCAGATAATTCTGCAGTTCGAGCCCATTGAAGTTGGCCTCTTCGGTCATCACTTCGTTTTGGTCGGGATCATGCCAAGTGCTGGTGAAAACTGTGTTGCCTTTTTTGCTTGTATTGAGTTCGGCGTTCATCGTGAAGAGAAGGGTTTTCTTTTCAGAATCCAGCTCGTAGA
>JAYVIY010000046.1:0-14166 GCA_043769795.1 Pseudobdellovibrio sp.
TTCAGTAACTTTCTGCTGTGTCGTTTTATCTAAAAAATTCCAGGCAACCCGAGCCGAAGCCTTATGAGCCAATGCTCCCCAACTCCAGGCTTGCGGAGAAACAAAAAATCCGCCGATTAAAATTAAAGCTATTAGGTAACTCTTCATTCAAAACCACCTTGTCTTGATATACCTAATAAGAATAATAAATTGCGTCGAATGCAAGATAAATGAAAACGTGACAACATGGGTAATGTTGCCAGGTTTTTAATCATTCGCGCTGAAAATTTCGGGCAATTTCGACTAATGCATTGAGAGCATCCGTCACGGTAAAAATACCATAAAGCTCGTCATTCTCATCATTTACGATCACGCTACCAATT
This sequence comes from Pseudobdellovibrio sp., assembly GCA_043769795.1. Taxonomy (GTDB): domain Bacteria; phylum Bdellovibrionota; class Bdellovibrionia; order Bdellovibrionales; family Bdellovibrionaceae; genus Pseudobdellovibrio. The sequence goes on from JAYVIY010000046.1 coordinate 363, forward strand.
TTTTTCTCCGACATTTCAAAAACCACTTCATCAATATATGCGCCCGCACTAACTGTTACCGGATTGGCTACCATTACATCCGAAGCTTGCATAAAAATTTCTTCGCGAACACTGAGGCCGGCAGCAAATCTCAAGTCACGGTCGCTTATAATGCCTACTACGCGCTCATTCCGAACGATCGGAATATGCCGTATTCCGAAGTCCTGCATCAGTGCCGCAATTTCTTCAAGGCTTTCATCTTCGGTTGCGGTAACCGGCGCCGGAGTGGTGAATTCTTCTACGGATATATTGATATGATTCATGTTTTTCTCTTTTCTTATTTTCTAAAAAAGGACTTATAAAATAAGCGGGCAGATTTTGTGCCAACCAAAGATAGGCGCTACTGACCTTTTTGTTTTTGTGTCACATAAGCGTTACGGAGCCATATTCTGATTTCTTTTGTAACTCCGGGCGGAACTCCGACAAAAGTGAACGTCTCAATAAAACTACCCTTAACATCCTCATCTTTTTTACAATCGGTGCAACGTCCGATGGCTCGTCGATTCGGGCTCCACTTGAAGAATTCTCCGAAGAGTGGCCTAAATTCATCAAGATCGAGCTGTTTCGGAGTAACAATCTTCATCTCGAATTCGCTAATTTCTTTCGCGGTCGCCTCGTAATACATTTCAACTTTTCCGGTCATCGGTACAATTTTCCGGGCAATTTCTTTTTCACCGGCAGAGTAATAATTCAACGCATTTTCAAGCAAAGTACTAACAAGGGGTTTGACGAACACATCCTGAACTCCCGGTGCAAGAAAGCCACGTATTAACAACGCATCGCTTGAATGGCTTAATAGTATAATAGGAACATTTTCGATTCCTGCGATCTTCAGAACTTCATGAAAATTCTGATGCCATTTCATCGGAGCACCGGTGATCTTGCTGTTTTCTATAAAAATGAGATCCGGTTTTATCGCAACGGGCAAAGGCTCCGATTTTGCCTCGCCCTCTTTTTTTTTCGGTACAATCATTTCAATAGCCAAGTCTGAAGAATTTGAAAAAATCAGCCTTAAATCTGGCTTGTTTCTGACCGCATCGTCAAATTTTTTGTTATTTATTCCGTCATCATCAATCACCAAAATATTAAACATTTTTTGCCGCCGCCTTAATTACTGATTTGATCTGAAAAGAAAGATGCGTGTCCATTCCTACGAACCAGAATTCACTTAAATACCGGCCTTCACCGCTTTCTTTTGAGCTTAAGCATTTTCCAAGAACACTTTTTTGTCCTTTTCGTAAAAACAAATCACAATTGAACGCCTTAAAGTCATTTACCGTAAAACTTTCTTTTGATTCTATTACAAAGCTGTATTCGCTCAGGCCTTTCAGGTCATACTCAAAAATTAAATCTACCGGATCATTTATTTTCAGTGAATACACTTCGCGTTTTGCCTTACTGTCACCAAGAGCCAAAAATTTTAAATTCTGTTTGGCCAGTAATTCGTCAACCGGTTTAATCATATAATCGGATATCCCGGAAATTAAGAATTTTTTAACTGTCTTTTCGTCAAATTCAAATCCCAGGACAACAACTTTAATTTCTTTATTGGATTCAAAACTTATTGCCTTTCTGAAACCTGCGATCCAGGCTTCAGCGTCGGGTACAAGGAACTTGTTGGAAATCAAAATGACCTTATAGAGTTGATCTTCAGAAGGAGGCACTCGCAGCTTGGCCTCGTCAACGGAGGTTTCCGTTTCTTTTAGTAATCTTTCTTTTTCTAACTTTGTTTTTGTAGTTATGTTCAAAGAGTCCCTGAGGCCTTTAACACTTTCTTCAAGTCTCAAAATTTCGACGCCGAGTTCTAATTTTTGTTTTTCGATGTTTTCGGGAGTTTCTGTTTCAACCTCGGTTTTTTTTAATTTTGGGTCCGGATTTTTAAGAGCCTCAAGTTCGCTTTTATGTTTTCCAAGAATTTCGGTGGCATTTTCCATTGCGCTTTTCGCAGCACTGTCGCTGGCTGCGGCCAGCTGAAATTGCTTTTTGATTTCAGCAAGCTCTGAATTCAATTTTTGCAGAACGCTCTTGTTTGTCGGGCTTCCGTTTAAAAGTTCGTAAATTTCTTTTAAATCGTTTTTAAAAATCAGCTTAACTTCTAAATCTTCCGCAAACGCTTTTTTAAGTGCCAGGGCTACAATTTCGTCCGGCTCGACAACAATTATTTGTTCCACTCAAAACCTACCGGACGAGGCCAGAGTATCTAACGAAACCCCTACTAGTGAATGCAAAATGGCGCCCCCGATCCAAGAGCGATATTTAAGCGAAAAGTGTCCTAAGACAATTCCCGCAACACATGCTCCAAGGCATTCAACAACTGGTTTATGAAAGTGTATCATCACATAGGGCACCAGCATCACCCCGATCGCCGTCCATTTTTCCATATGTCTTTCGAGTGTAAATAGAAGGTAACCCCGAAAAAAAGACTCCAATGCAAAAAACTGAACTACGTAAGCTATTTCCCAGATTAAAAACATTTCGACTGATCTTTTAGCTTCTGGAATGAATGGATAAGTATTCCGAAATTCGGGTTGCATTGCTGCAAAAAAGATAAGTGGCAGCATCAAGAAATAAAGGCCCATATAAATTTTTAAATGCTCTTTGAATCCGTTGAGGTTGAGACCATGTGCGCGAAGATTTGAAACTGAAATAAAACGAATCAGCAACAAAGGTAATATGAAAAATCCAATAAAACAGCTCAAAGACCATAAAAGTCCCGCAGTCATTTTGGGCACCGGCCAGTTAGAAATCCAATTCCCGCTCAGCCAATTTTCGGCGCGAGGAGGAATGAAAAAATACTCCATCAGTGTGAGTATAATTGCGGTATAGACGAGGGCGATTAGGGCTTCTTTTTTTTTCATCAACCAAATAAGTATAAAGTTTAATTTTGTTTAGTCGACATTTAGTCTAGTCTAGCTTTTATTTTTTATCACACCGACAAGCACAGTGATCATTGCAGAAAGATCAATTGGTTTGCTGAGATAAAAATCACATCCTGAATCAAGACTTTTTTGCATATCTTCAGTGCTTGCGTGTGCAGTTACCGCAATTATGGATCTATCGTATCCAACAGTCCTCAAAGACCGTGTTGCTTGATAGCCATCGATAACCGGCATCTTCATGTCCATAAGAATTGCATCGTATGAATTTAGTGTAGCCTTTTCGATGGCTTCAGCACCATTTTGGCTTGTGTCAACCTCGGCACCATTTCGTACTAAGTACCTCTTCATCAGCCCACGAAGATCCTCGTCATCATCAACGACCAGAATTCGAGAACCCTGCAATTGGCCCGATTCGGTTTTCTCTGTTTTAATATTAATTGGAGTCTGCAGAAATTTTGTGAGACCGGCTTCAATATTAAGTTCAAACTCACTACCCTCACCCGGTTTTGAAAAAACCAAACGCAAATTTCCTCCAAGCAGGCGTGCTAAGTTTCTTGAAAGTGCCAAACCTAAGCCCGATCCTCTTTGCTTTTGAATTTCAGGACTCGTGCCGCGAGTAAAAGGCTCATAGAGATGACTTTGTGTCGCCTCATCCATACCCAAACCGGTATCGCGGATGCGGATTTTCAGTCTGTTTTTATCACTGCCCACGTGCATAGAAATTTCACCGTGTTCAGTAAACTTAATCGCATTCGATAGTAAATTCACAAGAATCTGCCGAAAGCGAGTCGAATCGGTCTCGATCAACTCGGGCAAATTGGCTTCATACTGAACTTTAAATATCAGACCTTTTTGATCGATTGAGAGTTTAACCATTTTAACCGATTCGCCGATTTCATTTTTTAGGTTCGTTACGCTTTTCTGAATATAATAACGACTACTCTCAATTTTAGAAAGATCGAGAAAATCATTCATCAATGAAATTAGATATTTTCCGTTTCGGCTGATCGCCTGAAGATCTGAGCGCATTTCTTCCTTGTCAAAAGTTTCACGATTAAAATTCTGAAGCATGACTTCAGTAAATCCTTCGATTGCGGCCAGCGGAGTGCGCATTTCATGACTGGCATTGGCTAAGAATACAGACTTTGCTTTATTGGCTGCCTCATGTGTATTTCTTTCCTGTTGTAATTTCAGTTGTGATTTTTTATCTGTGGCATTCCACGCGATCCCGGTAACGATATTGAAATCCGCTTCAGTTTCGCGATAGGCGCGGCCCCGTAAGGCTAAATCACATATGCGTCCATCCGGCCACAGCACCCTTACGTCGGTATCGATATTTCCGTCGTTTTTCATCGACAGCTGCAAATCGTTTTCTAAAATTTTGCGATCTTCAATTGCAACCATTTTCATAAATTCTTGAAGCGAGCCGGAAAAAGAAAACAGATTTAGTCCTAGTAAATACTGAAGATCTCCTTCACATTGAAAAATATTTTTTTTACTGTTCCAGCGCCAGCTCATCGCATCTGACGAAGACAGCGCCAGCTGCAAAGACTCTTCCGTTTGCTTTTTTACCGCTATTTCTTTTTTTAGGTCCGCCGTTAACTGTGCTTTTTCAATAGTCAGTCTAATCGAATCAACGACGTAGCTATTGAGAGAAATCGCAACCTTTGATCCTAATATCAAGTAAGTAAAAACCAGAAAGCCCATGAAAATATAAATTCGTTCTCCAGAGAGCAAAAATCCTAAAGACCAAGGGAGCACTGAAGGCAGTACAACAAGAAACATCGCCGGCAAGGAAACCGACCAACAAACAAGTGCGCCAGCGGCCATGAACGTTAACGTCAATGCTGTAAAAATCTGCTGCAAAGGGGTTTGCGCGTATTGGGCCATCCATCCTGTAATGCCCCAAACAATACCCGAAACTCCGAGGAGTGCCTGAATAAATCGAAGCCACCTTTTAACCTGAACGTAATCGACTACCTGCGACTGAATTTTAAACCAGTGCAATGATCCCCAGATTCTCAGAACTGCAGAAACAAGAACCAGACTCAGCCAAATTTTAAGTAACGTATGGCCTAATACATCACCGCAAATGTAGGCGTACGAAAAAGAATAGATCAATAGCGCAATGACGCCGGAAAAGTTCAACTTGTAAAGCAGGTTTACTCTTTTGATTTCGAGCTCTAATAAAATTGGACGGACGTTTGCCATTTGATTTATCTTCGTTGCATAAATCACTGCTAGAATTGCACCAAGTAATTAAGACCATTTAATGAACACAGGATGATTTAAAAATTAAAGACTTAGGAGCGAACTAGGTCTCAAATGGCGGAAAGTGAGGGATTCGAACCCTCGAGCCCCGCGAAGGGCTGCCAGTTTTCAAGACTGGTGTATTCAACCGCTCTACCAACTTTCCGTTGTTAGTTCTATTGGATTTGAGACTGTGATTCAATGAGTTTTTGCTCGCCGCACTGCGCGTTTTCTTCGAAATAATTGCAAAATTAAAAGGCTCTTAAAGCCTAAGAACTAAACTAATTAAATTATTTCAGTTCGATTTTGCATATAACTCTGCAAAACTTTCGGAACAGCAACGCTACCGTCCGCGCGCTGATAATTCTCTAATACCGCCACCAAAGTTCGACCAACAGCTAATCCGCTGCCATTGAGAGTATGCACAAACTGCGGCTTACCGCCGTCTTTTGGTTTAAAACGTATATTAGCCCGCCGAGCTTGAAAATCCTCAAAGTTAGAACACGAGCTGATTTCGCGGTACATATTCTGGCCCGGTAACCATACTTCTAGGTCGTAAGTTTTAGCGGCTCCGAATCCCATATCGCCCGTGCAGAGCAAAGATTTTCGGTAAGGCAATTCGAGCATGGTTAATATTTTTTCCGCGTGCGAAGTCAACTGCTCATGCACTTCATAAGACTGGCTCGGATGACAAAATGTCATCAATTCAACTTTATTGAACTGATGCTGGCGAATTAAACCCTTTGTGTCTTTTCCGTGACTGCCGGCCTCTGAACGAAAACACGGAGAATAGGCACAAAAAGATTGTGGCAAATCTGTTTCTGCAAGAATTTCGTCGTAATAATAATTCGTAACTGGCACTTCTGCTGTAGGAATTAAAAAATAATCCGTGTTTTCTAAATGAAAAACATCATCTTTAAACTTCGGAAATTGCCCGGTTCCGACCAAACTTTTGCTATTAACAATAAAGGGCGGAATCATTTCAGTATACCCGTGCTGGGTCGAATGAACATCCATCATCATTTGCATTAAAGCCCGCTCCATTTGGGCCGCTGCACCCTTTAAAAAGGAAAAGCGCGCTCCGGTTGTTTTTCCGGCCCTATCAAAATCAACAATATTAAGTTTTTCACCGATTTCAAAATGTTCTTTGGCTTTGAATGCAAATTGCTTTATTTCTCCAATAGACTTAACAACTTTATTTTCTTTTTCAGATGAACCTACCGGAACCGAAGCATGAGGTTTATTTGGAATAACCAACAAAAGTGACTGAACTTCGGCGTCAACACCTGCCGCGATAGTTTCAAGTTCTTTAACACTCGATTTTATCTTATCAAGTTCGCTCAAAACTGAGCCCGCGTCTTTACCTTCACGCTTCAGGGCCCCAACATCTGCGCTTAATTTGTTCTGTCGAGCTTTTGCAGTTTCAGCATGCGTCAGAGTTTCTTTTCGTTTTCCTGCAAGCTGAATAATTTTTTCTAAAGTTTCGAGAGAAGCGCCGCGGTTCAACAAACCCTGCTTATAGTCTTCGAAATAGTTTATTCCGTTTTCAGCTTTTTTCTCTAAAAGTTTCAAATCAATCATAGATTCTCCGGTCGGGGTCTTTAGTTAGGGCGCTATCATAATATACATGTTGAGGCATGTTGCGATCAAAATACAAATCACATCAAATATAAAAATTTGAAAGATCGACATCGTCCGAAGAAGTTTATACACGATCATGGTAAAAAGGGTAATAAAGAAAACTAGCATTAAGTCTCCGTTATGCATGAACTCCTGAATTATAAACGAAAGCACCAGTCCAATGAAAAAACCTGAAACCAGCCGGAGCAGCCTCTGGGCTATTGAAATTGAGATATTCTTACTGCCTTGCTGCATGCTGCTAGCAACGTTAAGGAGGTTGTCGGTAAATCCCATGTTTTCCTTTCAGGTCAAATGGGGCGATTCTATCCACCCAGCTGTTTGATTTTGGCTTCGACTATCTCCCGGTCGCCAGCATTCGGAGATAATAATAAGTACTTTTCAAATGAAAGTATAGCTTGTGAAGCATTGTTTTTCTTTTCAGATATATAACCCAGTTCTCGGTAAATTTCGGGATAGCCCGACTCTTTCTGGGTTGCAATGGCCAACATATCTTCAGCAATATCTATGGCATCACTGTTGCGGTAGCAAATGGCCGATTTGACATACAATTCTGCACTGGCGGGCCGCATTTTTATTGCCGCAGAGTACTCAGCAGCGCATTCCTTAAACTGTCCTTTTCTGTAAAAAATTTCTGCAGCGAGTATAAAAGAGTCGGCGATATTAGGATTCCGGGTCTTTTCTTCTTTTATTAGATCAATTGCCTTTTGATAATCGTTCAGATCGAGATAGCATTTGGCCATCAAAAAAGAAACTTTAGGAAAGTCTGGATTAATTTTTTTTACCAATTCAAGCTTGGCCAACGCCTGTTCTATTTTTGCTTTAACTTCTTTCCCCGAGGCAGTTTCAATCAGTAATTTTGCATTAGCATACATAGGTTCAACATCGCTCGGGTCAAGTAAAGAAGTCAGGTTGTAATAGCGTTGCGCCAACTCAGGTTTATTTAATATTCGATACGCTTCTGCGAGGCCGAATGTGGCTTTTTTGTTTTTTGAATCTATACTAACAACTTCTTCGTAGATTGTTGCTGAATCAAAATATTTTTCGTATTCGCGATAATACTCGGCCAATGCAATTCTGTATTCAATTGTATAAGGAAACTCTTTTATTCTATCTTTTAAATAAGATTCGCCCCGAATTGCACCGTGTATACCGGCAAGAACTTTTGCAAATGTAATTTGACCTTCGGGCCACGCCGGTTCCAATTCAATTGTTCGGCCCGCATAACGTTCGGCCATTTCTTTCGAGTTGGTTTTTTTAGCCTGGGCATCTTTTCCGCCACTTGGGCCATTTAAATAGTAGTAAATATGCGCCTGCGCCAACAGGCTCAGCAGTTCTACGTCGGCATTGTAAATTTTCACAGCCCGTTCTCCATATTGAATTGCGCCGGTCATATTATTTTTACGGAACTCAAGTATAGCCTGCATTTTAACTACTTCCTGATTTTGACCAAAACGTCTGGCGGCGGCCTGTAAAGTTCTGGCGGCGGCAGAAAAATTATACTTTTGTGATTCGTAGTCGGCTTTGAGAATATGTGCCTGAAGTAATTTAGGATCGGCCGTGATGCTTTTTTCGAGCCAGTTGATCGCATCTCTCGTTTGATTAATATGCCACAAACTTTTTGCCGCTTTAAATGCAGCGATTGCATTCCTGGAATCTATTTCAAAAGCCGCTTTATATTGAGCTTGAGCCACCATGTGATCGCCATGACTTGCGAATTGGTCTCCGATCAAAATAATTTCAGATTGAGCATTCTCTACTTTTTCCTCACCACCCAAAGAAAGAACAAGTTCTTTAAGCCCCCTGTGACTCGGGCTGACCCTGTAGCCTTCCTGAGCAACAACCAACGCCTGCTTATTTTGATTTTTATCCATGAGAATTTGCGCATAGCTAAGTAAAGCTTCGGTCAAAAATTCTTTGGGAAGTTTTTCTTTTTTTTCAAAACCATTTGCAAAAAATGGAATGGCTTTGTCAGGCTCTTTGTTTCCTTTTACTTCTACAAGTGCCAAACCAAAAAGTGCCGCCCTTGATTCTTTGTTTGCGCTATATATGGCTGAAAATTGCTCCCTGGCTTCTGCGAATTTACTTTGTTTAAAGAGCATTCGACCCAAACCGAATTTCGGCGTCAACCAGTTCGCCCACAATTTTGAAGCTTGTTCATAATAGGCGGCTGCGTGAATATAATTGTTTTCGCTCTCAAGAATTTCTGCTTTTATCAGATAAAGAAAAGCACTCATACTGAATTTTTCATCAATTTGATTGTCTAATGCCTTTTCAAGTAAACTTCGAGCTTCTTTATTTTGGCCCTTTGTCAGTAAATTGACCGTCTGGCAGGTATCAGAATAATTTGAAATCGGATTGATTGAACGTGCCCACTGAGTAACAATCATTATGCTTTTTAGATCTTCTTGTGTTTGCTTCGTGAAAGGCCAGAGCTGCTCGTAGGTAAAACAAAGTAACCCCAAGGCTTCAAGATCTTTTGGCGCGCCTTCGACGGCCGAGACCAAATCGCGCTGAGTTGCCAAGATTTGTTCCAGCGATCCGCTCTGAAATGCCTTAACGGCTTTACGCTTTAGGCTTTTAACTTCTTCAGCCGAAAGTTGAATTTCTGCATTTTTTTTCGGAGTGATCAGTGACCACCCCGAGCGCGCGCTACCCTTAGTCGGTAAAAAAACAAAAATTATCAGTCCTACCAACAATGTAGCAAGCAGAATAAAGGGTAGAATTTTTTTAACTTCGCGTTTTTGCAAATGGGCCACATCGGTCATGTGAATTTCAAGATCTTTATCACGCTGTTGTATAATGTTTTCTAGTGGTATTTTTACATTCAAGTTTTCGGTAACCGGTAAATTAAGCTTGGCTTTGACCAGCTCTTGTTTTGCTCTAAGTTTTTGATCTTCTTTTTCCTGAATCGCGATTCGCTCTTTTTCGAGAAGTTTTCTGAGTTCCGCAGCTTCATTTGTCTTTGGGCGCGGAATTTCTACAGGCCTTCTGGCCGCCGGGTCCATGACTCTAATTACGGTTTCAGCTTCCATTTTCTGCGCTCGTTTGATATCCACTTCAACCGGATTTTCCAGCGACTCCAGAAGGGAATCATAAAACTCAGGCTGTTTTGTAAGGAGCTTCCACTCGCCTTCCGGATAAGAACAAACTTCTTCATTACCTGAAAATGCGCCCGTAATAATCATTTTCTTCAAAGCTTCCGTCGAATAAGGGCCCTTCACCTGATCTGTTTGTAATTTGATGACCCACTGGCCAGAACTATCATTCATGATTTTAAATCGCCCTCAATCCAATATTATAATTAAGGTTTAATAGGCGAGCAGCATACAAATGCTAAAAGTTCCAACTCATGACCAAAGTCCACTCTTGGAACCACTTCTGGTTCCAGGTTGGAACTGAAAATACGATCTAAGGTCTCAAAAACACTCTATTTTTTCCAATAGCCTCAGGATTTTTGGCACACCAGTTGCTAAGAAGAAATTCATGATTAGATTGGCAATAGCCACTTACATAATTTTGGTTTTGGTTTTTTCAGCGAAAGCGGGAACAAAAAAGAATCAAGAGTCTGGTCATCTGTTTAATAAGTTAAATTATTCGACTGAGGCCCAATAGCTTTTTGAAGCTCAGGAACCCCTCCCAGAGTTCAAAAAGTGGGTCTCAACGAATAATAGTAGTTCTGTTAAAGAAAACTTTGTTAGCAATAACAGCTGTTTTAGAGCCTCAACCTCGGCCCCTCCTTGGTTGGGGCTTAAGTTTTTTAAGGGGCCCGCTTAACCTGAGCACCCAATTTAGACAACTTCAATTCTAAATTTTCATAACCGCGATCTAAATGATATATGCGATTAACTGCTGTTTCGCCTTTTGCAATAAGGCCGGCTAGAACCAGCGATGCGCTCGCTCGCAAGTCAGTAGCCATGACCGGCGCTGCAGTGAGCCCGTTGAGTTTATCGGGCTTACCACGAACGACCGCAACTTGTGATTTTGGTGTAATATCAGCGCCAAGTCTCATCAATTCGTTAACATGCATAAAACGATTTTCAAAAACTGTTTCCGTAATGACGCTGGTTCCTCTTGCTGCAACCATCAACGCCATAAATTGCGCCTGTAGATCTGTAGGAAAAAGCGGATGCGGCGCTGTCGTTATATCAACAGCTTCCCAGCGATCCGCAGAAAAAACTTTTATGGTCGATATTCCCGTTTCGATTTTAAAACCGCTTTCTCGCATTTTCAAAATCAATGCTTCGAGATCTTTGGGCTGGCAATTGGTTACTTCTACTTCACCTGAAGTAATCGCTCCCGCAATTAACAGAGTTCCGGCTTCAATTCTATCGGGCATGATGCTGTGGCGAGCCGGGGACAGTTTTTCAACGCCCGTGATTTTAATTACACTGGTGCCATGCCCAGTAATTTTGGCGCCCATCTTATTAAGGTAATTTGCCAAATCAACAATTTCAGGCTCTTTAGCGGCATTTTCAATTGTGGTCGTACCTTCAGCCAAAGTCGCGGCCATTAAAAGATTTTCTGTTCCGCCCACGGTTGTCTTTTCAAAAAAAACTGTGCCGCCTTTTAATTTTTTAGCCTTGGCAAGAACATATCCGTCTTTTAATTCAATTTCAGCTCCGAGGTTTCTCATTGCGTCCAAATGCAGATCAATTGGTCTCGTGCCGATCGCACATCCGCCCGGAAGCGAAACAACGGCTTCACCATATTTAGTTAAAATCGGCCCGAGACAAAGTATGCTGGCTCGCATTTTTCTAACAAGATCATAATGAGCCTCAAAAGATGTTAATTTCTTCACTAAAACCTTAAACGTATGGCCCTCGCGAATACATTCACATCCTAAACTTTTTAAAAGTTCAGCGGTGGATTCGATATCTTTTAAAACCGGAACATTATCAAAATGATGTTCGCCTTCGGCCAAAAGCGTAGAAAATAATATTGGAAGAGCTGCATTCTTGGCTCCACTGACAACGGCCTGACCGTTAAGCTGAAATCCACCTTTAATTAATATTTTATCCATTCAAGTTCCTTTTCGATAATTATTAAGTACAAATGAGTATTCGATCAAGTCCTGACAAATCTTTCAAGATTTCAATTCTTTGAAATTGATTAAATCCGGCAACATGCTGTTTAAGTTTTGGTCCTTGCTGATAACCTATTTCGAAAAGCATTACTCCCGGTGTACTTAAAAAATCTTTTGCAACTTGTGTCCATGAATACAAGGCCTGAAATCCGTCGGCACCGGAAAACAATGCCGAATGCGGTTCGAATTTTTTTACATTCAATTCTGTCTGGGTGTCTTGCTCGGATATATAGGGCGGATTGGCAACGATAACATCAAATTTTTGTCCTTCGAGACCAAATTCCAAAACATCCGCCAGAATAAGCTGAGAGCGTTCCTCGAGGCCTAGCAGATTTTGATTGGCCTTTAAATAATTAAATGCCGCCTCTGATTTTTCAACACTAACCAGGCTAGCGGCTTCGCAATTTTTCAATATAGAAAAACCAATGCACCCGGTTCCGGCGCCCAAATCTAAAACCCGAGGAGACTTCACTTCTTTTAATTTTATGAACTTGAGCGCTTCTTCAACAATTATTTCTGTTTCAGGGCGAGGGATGAGAACTCCGGCTCCTACCTTGTAGGTCTCCCCATAAAAGCCTTTTTCTTCGACGATATAGGCAACCGGCTCACCGAGAGCTCTTCGTCTGATAACGTCTCGGCAATTCTGAATTTCACTTTCACTCAGTGGCTGATCATATTTTAAGTAAAGCTGAACCCGCTCTAATTTTAAAGCGCGCGAGATAAGAATTTCTACATCACGGCGCGGGTTTTCGATTTTTTTTTCTTTGAAAAACTGTAATGATTTTTCAAAAACTTCCTTGAGCTTCATTAATAAGACGTAGCCTGTTTTTTCAAAGCTTCTGCCTGAAAGTACGCCACGAGTGGATCGATTAAATATTCAAATTCACCGCTCATTACCTGATCTAATTGATGAATGGTTAAGCCGATTCGATGATCGGTAATTCTGGTCTGCGGAAAATTATAAGTACGAATGCGCTCTGACCTGTCGCCGGTGCCGATTTGATCTAATCTTGCATCCGAAGCCAGCTTCAATACTTTTTCATCTTCAAGGCGCTGAAGCTTCATTGCCAGAATCTGAAATGCCCGTTCTTTATTTGCATGTTGAGATTTTCCTTCTTGGCAATGCACTAATATACCGGTGGGATTATGATGCAGTCTCACCGCAGATTCTGTTCTATTGACCGATTGTCCGCCGGCTCCGCTGGCGCGCATAACGTCAATCGTAATATCTTTCATATCAATTTTAATTTCATTGATTTCAGCTTCCGGAATAATTGCCACTGTTACCGTCGAAGTATGAATACGTCCTGCGGCTTCTGTTTTTGGAACTCGTTGTACCCGGTGAACGCCAGATTCAAATTTCATTTTTGAATAAACCGCTTCACCAGAAATCATTGCAATTATTTCTTTCGCTCCGCCCACGTTTCCCTGCGTATAGGAAATCAATTCAGCTTTCCAGCCTTGCGTTCCGGCGTAATAAGCATAACCCCTGAAAAGCTCATCAGCAAAAAGCGAAGCCTCATCGCCGCCCGCGCCGGCCCGAATTTCCAGTAAAATGTTTTTATCGTCATTCGGGTCTTTTGGAATCAGGGCTAGTTTTAGATCTGTTTCAAGTTTTGGAATTTCGTTTTCGAGCTGTTTGAGCTCTTCACGGATCATTTCTTTCATTTCTGGATCTGACTCTGAAGTTAAAAGCTCTTTGCTTTCTTTTAAGTTTTTTGATTTCGTTTTGAATTGACGGTAGATTACTACTACTTTTTCTAAATCTGAGAGTTCTTTCATCAAAGATCGATATTGCTTCTGATCTGAGGCCACATCCGGACGCTGAAGAGATAAGTTCACTTCTTCGTATCTTGATTCAACCTGATCTAATTTAGAAAACATAACAAAAACTCCTCACAAAAAACATGAA
>JAYVIY010000047.1:0-2057 GCA_043769795.1 Pseudobdellovibrio sp.
TTTGTAATGTTTTTCTTTTTTATGACTGTGTTGTTTTCTGCAGTCTATTGGGCGGCAACTCCAGCAATGGATCTGATTGATGCGAGCTTTGGTCGTTTAATTGCCTTAGTTACCGAAAGCATTCCTGGCTTGACCGGAGAATTTTTTGGCTCTGGTCTGGTTGCAGCCATAGGCGGCGTGGTTATTTTTGTTCCGCAAATTTTCATTTTGTTCATCGGCATCGGTTTGCTTGAATCAACCGGATATTTGGCGCGCGTTGCGGCCCTCATTGATAAACCACTGGCTATGCTGGGTTTAGGCGGGCGTTCGTTTGTGCCGTTACTCTCGGGCTTTGCTTGTGCGATTCCGGCAATAATGGCCACTCGCAATATTACTTCAAAAAAAGAAAGGTTGATCGCGCAGAACGTAATTCCGTTTATGACCTGCTCAGCAAGGCTTCCGGTCTATGCGCTGTTAATCGGTTTTCTTTATGGGAACTCGAATCCTCTTTTAGCGGGATTTATTATGGCGGTGATGTACTTCGGGGCCATTATTGTGGGCGCCATAGCAGCTCGGGCTATTTCTTTTTTCATTAAAGACAATTCTCGCTCGCGTCTGTTGATGGAACTACCGCTTTATCGCCGCCCGCGTTTTTCAATTATTTTTTTACAGGCCATCACGAAAGCAAAAAACTTCGTGGTTAAAGCCGGCCCGATTATTTTCACTTTGGCTATTGTTCTCTGGTTTGCGACTAATTTTCCGCGACCGTTAATCACTGAAGGCACTGCCGATGTTCCGGCGGCCGTGGTTGCGCAGCAGAGTTATGCGGCACAGGTCGGGCAGGTGATTGAACCTGTATTTAAACCCATGGGTCTGGATTGGCGCGTGGGCTTCGGCTTAATTTCGGCATTCGCTGCTCGGGAAGTTTTTGTTTCTTCCTTAGCGCTGATGTTCAACGTGGAAGAAAAAGAAGAAGCTCAGACGGCCGGTTTGATTACCGCGATGAAAAATGCAACATTTCCGAATGGGTCGCCGATTTTTACAACGGCGTCTGTTGTGGGAATTCTTATATTTTTTATGATCGCGCTTCAGTGTACGTCCACTGTGGGGATATTAAAACGCGAAATGGGTTCTTGGACGCCCGTGATGATGCAATTGGTGTTCAGTAATTTAGTGGCCTACGGGCTTGCGGTTTCGGCTGTGACTGCGTTACGGATGCTGGGGTACTGATTATTTTTTTCGTTTAAATTTATAATATTTCCGGTACCACGACGAGGTTTTTTTAAACAGCGACCACGTGTTCTCATTCGGAAAAATACTGACCCGAAAAATATTGTAAGGGTCTTCTTCAATTAGCATTCCGCCGGTATCGGTATTCAGTGCATAAGCATAGCCGGCTTTTTCGGCTAACTTGGCTGCCAATACAGAACTCACTCCGAAAGTGAAAGCAAAGACATTCACCGAAACTCCGAATTCAGACTCTAAAAGCTGTTTTGACTGCTTTAATTCGCTCAAGGCTTCTACTTCAGACAGTTCTGTAATTTTTTTGTGACAAAAACCATGCGAACCGACTTCGAAAGGAGATTCTTTCCATGCCTTGCGGCCCTGGCCCGAAATTATGGCCTGCGAAGCTTCGCCTGAGTTTTGGTCCCATTGATTCTGATTAATGCTTTTGTCAGCCAAGAGAAAAACTTGGGCCTTGAAATTATATTTTTGAAGCAGTGGAGCTGCGTTTTCGAGATTATCGGAATAGCCGTCATCAAAAGTAAGTACCAGCGGTTTTTTCGGAAAATATTTAAAATCCCGTTCTCCGGTGCGGAACTGTTGTAAATCTGAAAAAGTCAGAGTTTCGAAGCCGCGACCTTTAAAAAAGCTTAAGTGTCTTTCAAGGTTATCACGGGTTACAAATATTTTGTGAACCGAATTGAGCGGAGTCAGCGGAATTTTATGGTACATCAGCACCGGAACCCAAGATGAATAATTTTTCAGAAAAAATGCAGATTCATAAAGCCGCATCACTTGCGCAGATATTGATATGAGTGAAAATTGCTCGATCGCAAGTTTTGAAAGTGCTTCCG
>JAYVIY010000048.1:0-5626 GCA_043769795.1 Pseudobdellovibrio sp.
ACAGATTTTGAGTACAAAATGAATTTTTACTTTTATTTCAAAGCCGTGGGCAAACATGCTGAAACTGCTCAGATTTTATTTCAGGCACTAACCGGTGACCAAGAGAGAAGCTAGGTCTTAATTGAAGTTAAAACAGCACTGACTCTGGCCAACCCATTCTTGAAGCGATGATGCGCACAATTTCACTTGCTGTCTCTTCAAGTGCTCTCTCGGTGACATTGAAAACCGGCCATCTTTTATTCTGCTTAAAGAGATTTTCGGCATATTCGATTTCTTTTAGAATCTGCTGAATTGATGCGTATTCGCCGCCCGAATCCTGGCCAAATTTTTCAAGTCTGTTTTTTCTGATCTTTTGCAATGAATCGATGTCTATGATCAGGCCAACGATTTTTCGCTGATCAATTTTGAACAGCTGATCTGGAAGCGGAGACCCGACAACCAGCGGAATATTAGCCACCTTCCAGCCCTTATGACTGAGAAAAATTGACAGCGGAGTTTTGCTGGTTCGGCTGATGCCCACTAAAACAATATCAGCCTTATCAAGTTCGTTAAGAGTTTTGCCGTCATCATGTCGAACCGTATATTCAATGGCTTCGATCCTTTTGAAATACATGTCGTCAGTTTGACGAAGAGCACCGACCTGCTTTGATGACGGTACTCCGAAAAAATGATCAAGAGTTAAAATCAGCGGCCCCAGAAAGTCTATAGAGGGAATTGATCTTTCAATACAGAGCGCGGCTGTTTTTTGTCGGAGGCTCGGGCTCGCAAAGGTGTACGCAATTAAACCCCGCTTCGCAAAACACTCTTCTACAATCACACGCAATTGCTCTTCCGATCTGACATTTTTACAGCGCTGAATATTAATTTCTTTTTGGGAATACTGCACGAGCGCGGCGCGAATCATGGTAACGGCGGTTTCGCCGGTACCGTCTGATAGAATAAAAAGAGTGTAAGTGCTTTCGATCGGCGCGTCGGTCATAACGAAAAATCTATTTTCATCAGGGTATTTTGTAACGCTTCTATTTTTAACTTTGCCCAAGGTTCGGCATCACGGGAAGCAACAACAATAGTATCGCGAGCAGAAATAGCAATCATATAGGTGAACATTTTGTCATCGTAATCATAATGGCTCATTCCGAAATGTCGCAGAAAAGGTCGCGCTCGGGTCTTGAGAATAGTGTATAGTTCGACCTGCGGCAGACGCAGCGCCCGCGAGCTCTCAGGTGGAGCAATTTTTTTTGCAAAAGCGAATAGATCGACAAGATGGTGTTTTCGTGAATTCGGATCGAGTCGCATCAGAAAGCCGATTTCAAAATAACAGGAAAGTTGTGAAAAAAGATTCGGAAGATTCTCTTGAGTCAGCTCACCAGAAAAAACATAACTCAAGTTTTCTAAACTGCGTAACGGACCGTCCATCTCGAAAGAAGGAGGAATTAGTTTCGGTCCTTCGTTGAATGGGCCGCTTGGGTTTTTCTGGTCAAATAATTTTTCTAACTTTGAATTCAATTTTCTGAACATCTGACTAATATATAACTTTAGATATTTTCTATATACGATATAGTTATCGAACTGGCCGAAAGGCGGGATTTCAATTCGGGTAATATTTTTACGTCCGAAAACAACCTGATGCTAGTGGAGCGAAGTTGTAAGCTTGAGGTTTCGATTAAATCAATCAATTGCGTCTGGCTCAGGTTGTTCCATAAAAGAACCCATTTGTTCAAAAAGTGATCTTCCGTGCCGAGTAAAAGATGGTCCTGTGAATATTTGAGGCTAGCCAACTTCAGGTGAGTGGCATCAAGAATATTCTGAATTTCAACGACCGCCTGACGTTTTGTTTTCAGCAAACTCTCAGAAAGTAAATACTTTGAATGCAGATCAATTTTTTTCCACCAAAACAAAGTCGGATCATTCTTGATAATCCAGAGACTTGCACCTTCACAGAAGGCGTTCGATTCAAAAATATTAATTTCGCTCATTGCGAACGACTTGATCGAGTAGGCCATTGACGAAGGCCGCCGATTCCTGTGAACCGAAAACCTTGGCAATTTCGATGGCTTCATTGATGGCAATTTTATGTTCTATTTTTTCAGGTGCGTAAAAGATTTCAAAAACCGCTAGGCGCAAAATATTACGATCAACTCCGCCCATGCGTTCAATTTTCCAGTGACGGCTGGCTTCCTGAATTTTTTGGTCGATTGCGATTTTGTGGGTTTGCACCCCACGAATAATCTCTTCGGCGTATTTAATAATAGCTTCTTCTTTTTTTTCATCGAATAAAGCCAACATCTCATCATGTGAAATCTGCGGTGCGTATTCGATCTGAAATAAAATCTGCAATGCAATTTGGCGTGACTGTCGTCTCATCGGGATCCTTAACGCGGTTATCAGTTATTTCCGCTATAATCTTTATCGGTTTTTGTAGGAGGTAATACAGTGAGACTTAGTTGCGGTCCGGTTGACTCAATCATGTCGACCAATTCGTCGTCTTCAAGTTTTTCAACGAATTCCTGAACATCTTTAAAAGTTCTGTAGACACTGGCAAACCTTACATAAGCCACATCATCGAGTTGTTTCAATTCGGCCATAACCCGACGACCAATAACTTTTGAAGAGACTTCGCCTTCGCCCCTGGTTATCAACCAAGCGGAGATTCGTTCAACGCTCGCTTCTATTTGCGCGAGACTGACCGGTCGCTTCTGGCAAGAGGCCTGCATACCGCGAATTAATTTTTCTTTATTATAGGGCTCGCGCCGTCCATCCTTTTTAATAATAAACGGATAGCTCAGCATAACTGTTTCATGAGTCGAGTAACGAGATTTGCAAGAAAGGCATTCTCGACGACGGCGAATGCCACCGTCCTTTTGAACGCGAGTATCTAAAACTTTATCTTCTGAATGACTGCAGAAAGGGCACTTCATGTTGACTCTAAATTAGGTGAGGCTAAAGTCAGGGTCAATCAAGTCAGTTTGCAAAACATAAAACTTGCGCGTAGCATAAAACGATGGAGTATTTCCAAATTTCAAAGACATTCAGAATTATAGTTTTTTTGTTTAGCATTTTGATTGGTGTGAATTCAATGGCTGGTGCACCGAAAGTGGGCAGAAGTGCCGCTGCAAAGTATTTTGCAAAAAATCCGGAAGAACAACTGAAAACGGTTCGAACTATGGCGTCCGATGGCATTGGGCTCAAAAGTGAAGAGCGTTATCTCGCTTTTGGGGTGAGTTTGTTTACCAAATCGGATTCATACGATTGGGGAATGTCCGGAAAAGAAGAAGGCGTAGGAAAGTACGGCCTAGATATGAATTACAGACTGAGCGAATCAAATTTTGTGGATTACGCGCTCAGAGTTTCGTTTAATGAATACCTGGCGGCAGGCCAAAAAGCCAATAAGATGAGCTTTATGTATTCGGCCACTCTTCCGGATGCGAGCTCGAAATTTCCGCTTTATTTCGGCGCGGCGGCTGGTGCCGGAGTGTTTTTTACCCAGTTACCTGCTGAATCTCCGGTTACATTAGACTACCAACTTTTTTTAGGCTTACGGATTTTTAATTTATTTGATACTACTGGCTTTTACGTTGAAGGCGGACTTAAAAATCACCTTCAAGTGACTTCCGATGGTCAGCTGAACGGCACGTATATTTCTGCCGGAGCGTTGTTCACTTTTTGAAGCACGTTTTTAAACCGCTTACCCACGCATAAAGGATTATTTTTTGGCCGTACCTTTACACCACCATATGGTTCAATCAATTGCCGACGCGCTTGATGAAATATTTCTCGACGGAAAATACGCTGATAAAGTTATTGAAAAATGTTTTAAGAACAATCGCAAATGGGGTGCCCGCGACCGAAAATTTTTTGCCGAAAGCGTTTACGAAATTGTTCGCCATAAACGGCGGCTTGAATTCATCGGAGGTTCGGCCAACCCTTGGGATCTTATTGCCGCCTATTTATTTCAGACCATGGCTGAAATCCCTGACTGGGAAGAATTCGATCATTTAAAAATCTCTGATCTTAAAAGTAGAAACTCAGCTGAAAAACCTCCGGAAGTGGCTAATTCTTTTCCTGACTGGCTCAACGTGCTCGGTAAAGATGAATTCGGCGGCGACTGGACAAAAATCATGAACGCACTGAATACCCCGGCCGAAGTTTTTTTGCGGACCAATACCTTAAAAACCGATGTCGACACATTGATCTCGGCAATGGCGGAAGAAGAAATTCAGACTGAAAAAGTTTTTGATAGTTGTGTCAAATTATCAAAGCGAAAAAATGTTTTTATTACTCAGGCTTTCAGAAAAGGCTTTTTCGAAGTTCAAGATGCGGCCTCGCAAATGGTTGCCCCGTTACTTGATGTGAAACCGGGTCAGCGTGTGGCCGACACTTGTGCCGGTGCCGGCGGAAAGTCTCTGCACCTGGCGGCGCTGATGAAGAACAAGGGCAAAATCATTGCTATGGACATTCACGAATGGAAACTTAAGGCCCTAAAGGTCAGAGCGGCCCGCGACGGCGTTGATATCATCGAAACCAAACTGATCGAATCCAATAAAACGGTCAAGCGGCTCGAAAATACTTTTGATCGGGTATTGCTTGATGTGCCTTGTTCGGGTCTTGGTGTTCTGAGGCGAAATCCTGATACCAAATGGAAATTGAGTATTGAGGAAATTTCAAGATTGACCGATCTGCAAAGAGAAATTATCAGCCAGTATTCAAAGCTCTGCAAAGCGGGCGGTAAAATGGTTTACGCAACATGCAGTATTTTACATCGGGAAAATGAAGAGCAGGTTCAGTGGTTTCTTAACAGTGAAGCCGGAAAAGAATGGTCGCTGGTGCGAGAGATGCGGGTGTGGCCGCATAAAGAAAAGTTCGACGGATTCTACGCTGCGGTTTTAGCCAAAAAATAACCTTTATAAGTCCGGGTCCGACAAACTTTACGCACAATTGACATTGCATTGATAATTGAACCCCCGAAATATGAAAAAGTTGATTCACGGGGGGCTAAGAACTTGAAATCGGTACTCTGATTCTACTGCGGCGGATAAAACAAGGTTAAATTTTTTCCATAATTTTTATTGTTTTTTCGGAATCGTAGCTACCTAATATATTTTTAATGGCTTCAAAATTAATTTCCAGAGAATTTTTCTTATGCCAAATTATAAAACTGATGCAGTCTGCAATGTCTGTGTCGGTACCGCGATTCAGCTTCAGTTTTAGATAAAGCTCTAAAGAAGGTCTGAAGAGGTTTCCTTTTTTTCCGGATTTATATAAAATTAAAGATGCTTTCCAGTTCGGTATTTGCCTTAGAAAAAAATCTGCACCTGGGTTGATGACCTCAATTGGCAAACCCGATCTGACAGCCACATTCATTAAAAGTAGACGATGCTCATTGGTCATTTCATTTAGTGGGCAAATATCAATATCGGCGGTGCTGCGATCGCTTGCTTGAATAATAGCCAGCAAGGATCCACCGATAATAACCCAATCACTGTCTATTTCTTCGAGGATATTTTTTAGAAACTCATCATATTGGTTTCGGGTAATCATGCTACTTTTGAAAGAGCGCTTAAGGCAATTCGGCGTAGTTTGATAATTTTTGAAGAAGCTGTTGTTATATCTGAATTAAGTTTTTGCT
>JAYVIY010000049.1:0-5623 GCA_043769795.1 Pseudobdellovibrio sp.
TTTTTGAATTTTTTGCCTCTGACTTCGACAGAAGCTTATTTAAAAACTTCGCTTAACGAAGTAGAGCACATTTATTCCTATTTCACCGGCACGATCAGGCTTAACAAAGCAAAATTAGAGGTGTTTAAACACCTTTACGGATTTTTGAAAGAAAAAAGAACCTTGTTAACAACACGCCCTTTTTAATATTAGTAAATCTATCAAATATAATTTTGGTGTATTTCAGTTAAAACAAAAAACACTGCAATGAAAGTTATTTTGAGCGGTTTCATTCTGTAACAATCAGAATAAACAGAATTTCAAAGCACGAATAGCCGAAGGTTAAAGCTAGACCTTTATCGGGTTTTCGTTCGAATACTTGACCATGTTTTCTTTGCTATATACTTTAGCACTTGTTCGAACAAATTTGTGAAACCCGCCATGATGGCACCTTTCAAGATAACCTTAGTCAATGCATCTATAACTTTTTTATAGAATAGCATTCTGAAAATTAACAAAAAACGTAATCTGAACGTAACAATAAATTAAAAAAGGAGATTAAGCATATTGTTGCTTCAAAGCTAACGATTCGCCTAAGCAAAAGGCGCAAATTAATCATTTAATTTTAGGAGAATTAAAAATAATGTTAAAACAATTAAGAAAATCAATTTTCGTAACAATGATGCTGTCTTCACTATTTATTACTGCCTGTACAGGCGGAGGTGGAAGCGGTGCCGCATCTACTGAATCCACATTATCAGCAGACACTGAGGCTGGCTGGCAAGTCATACCTGACGATCCAGCGTTAAATGCCTTACAGCCGGACGATCCCGCTGATTTACTTGTCGATGAAGCGGCCTATGCTTCAGGAGTAACCGGCGTAAAATATAAATGTGGTTCTACCACTCGAATGTTAACTTCGCCGGCAAACAGTAAGGGTCAAACTCAAACTTGCGTAGTCAAGTTGCCAATATCTAAACCCAGCGGCTTAGCGATAGCTGGCGCCGTCACTAATGGTGGAAAGTATTCGCTCATATGTAGAACAACAGGTCGTTGGCGAAACGCGTCCGACGTAGCGACTTGTCCAGCGCCTTCAACATCGCCGACACCGACACCGACTCCGACACCGACACCTACACCTAGTCCAACTCCGACACCTAGTCCAACGCCCGTATCCTGTGTTTCGACGACGCGAACTATCACTTCAGCTGCAAACTCTAGTGGAATAACACAAAGTTGCTTAGCGACCTTGCCGAATTCCAGCCCGAGCGCAACGGCGGTTAAAGCTTCGTCAGTAACCAATGGTGGAAGCTATTCGCTTGTGTGTTTATCAACCGGCCAGTGGGCCACAGCGGCGACGACATCAACATGTCCGACGCCAGCCGTAGTTGCACCGGCTCCAACGCCGACACCAACGCCAACCCCTACTCCTACACCAACGCCAACGGGAGCAGTTTACGGAGTTACCATTGACTCGATCGCAAATCTTCCAGACATCGTAACGTCACTGAAGAATTTAAGTCATAAGCCCACAACACGAATTGTATTCGATGAAAATGTAGCCGCTTCGTATTACACGACTGCCGCAGCGCAAATTCACGGTGTTAGTTTTGTTATGGGAGAAATACTTGATTCATTCTACATGAAGAGCATTACAACCGCGGCCTATGGTGCGCGAACCACCGAGTATATGAATACACTCGGAAATAATGTCGACATTTGGGAAGTCGGAAACGAGATTAACGGAGAATGGTTAGGGGATACACCAACCGTAGTTGCTAAAATGAATTCGTCGTACAATTTAGTTAAAGCGGCAGGTAAAAAAGCGGCTCTGACACTTTATTACAACGAAGAATGTTGGGCAAATCCGTCCAATGAAATGTTTCTTTGGGCACAAAATAATGTCTCTTCGACGATGAAGCAGAATCTCGATTATGTTCTGATCAGTTATTATGAAGATGATTGCAATGGCTTACAGCCTGATTGGCCTACAGTATTTCAAAAGCTCTCGACGATGTTTCCAAATTCAAAAATTGGTTTCGGTGAAACCGGCACGATTAATTCCAATAACAAAGCCGCGTTTATCAATCGTTACTACAACATGAACATTACGGCGAAGAATTACATCGGCGGATATTTCTGGTGGTACTTCATTCAAGACATGGTTCCATCAACGAAGCCTTTATGGAACACCCTGAATAGCGCAATACAGTAATGAACAGAGCTTGATCTAGTCATTGAGCTTTTAATGTGAGACCTCGAAGCTCCGGCATAGACCCCTCTATGTCGGAGTTTCCTTTTTGTGCGTTTATTTTCGAATAGTTTCGATGGAATCGTAAACGTCTGAAGCTAAGTTTTTAAATATTTTTTGCTCGCTGGTAACTCTCGCCCGGTCCAGAGTTCGGTAAGTATCATAATCTGTTTCTTCTTTTTTAGTGAAGGCATCTTTTGTATAGGTTTTAGCCGACAATATGGCTCCGCTTAAAGTGTCGATTAAATAGGTATCGGCACTAGAAACACTCATCGCAATGCCTTTTTTTATAACCTGCATATCTTCGTAACGATCGTTTCTTGAATCAACGACCAGTACCAGATGCGCCTGCATTGTTGCGCCGAGATTGCGAATCCATTTGATGTCAGCTTTGGCCGGCACGAGACTTTCAGGAACCAGCACGGCAGATATTTGCCCACCCGTCAGTAGATCTTGTAAATAAGGGCTCGTATCGTTTAAAGCCTGCACCGCTGGGTCTTTGGCCATGCGGTAGTTACGATAATTAGAATCTTCAACTTTTGGCTGCAATTTGATAATAGCAATTTTTATTTTAGCAGGAAGTTTTATACGGGTTTTCAAAAGTGTCGAAATATCTTTGTCAAAAAGATTGTCATTTGAATAAAACACACTCTTCTGATCAGCAAATGTATTGGCTTCATGAAGATGGATTAAATCAATTTTTTTTGAATTTTCTGCACATCCGAGACCTATAAAAGTTGCGATTAACAAAAGAAATGCCGAAATAAATTTCATAATGCATTTATAAAACCAATTTAATGAATTTTAAAGCAAAAAAAACGAATGCCTAGTTTTTAGTATTCGGGGCCGCAGTAGCGCGGGTAGCGGCTTTGGGGGTGCTTGATGGGCATAAGTTATAAGTTAAGATCGGACTTCCGCTCTGCTCTTTGGCCTCAATTGTCTCTTTTCCGAAAACCAGCGTCATCGAAATTGAATTGGCGCTGTCGGTATTTCTTCTGAGCTCAAGAACATTTTTGTCACGCTGACTGACGTAAAGTGGTTGGTCGGCAGAAATTTTAACCGGAAAATGAACATCTTTACGTAATTCAAAAACACCGTCGTCGTTTTTTCGATAGATCGACCACTCGCTGCCCTCTCTAGAAAAACGGTATCTCCCTATTTCAAACGAGCGCTGATAGATTGCATCAGGACTGTTATCTAATGACAAATAACCGATAGTTTTTGTTTTTTTTGCTTCGGCGCCGAAGCCCGAAACCCTTTGCTTTAATATCAATTTTTTTATTACTGCAGCTAATCGTATCAGCAGCAAAACCTGACTGTACAAACACCATCATCAGAACAATTACCTTAATATATTTCATATAATTCAGTGTAACTCTTTTTCACTTGTCTAATAATAGACTTTAGTCTGAATTTACATGAATTTCGGATTCAGAGTTCGCCTTGCCTATATTCAGTAATTCGTTCATCGTAATTGAATGAAGCCGAAGGCGCTCTTATATTGTTTCAGTTTTTTTCTGATTTTTTATGTATCCTGTTCAAAGCTAACCAGCAACAGCGTTAATGCCACTCGAACAGGAGAAATTTTAAAAATCTCTGGCGGTTATTATTTTTTGTGCGGACTTTCGCAAATTTCAGGCGCAATAAAATGTTTTGGCGAAGGGACTACGGGTAAACTTGGAAACGGAGCCAACAGCGACAACTCTGTACCGACCGCCGTCGATTCTTCGCAATATTCTACAGTTGAGACCGGATACAGCCATGCCTGCGCTATTACGACCGGTGGTGTTCTCAAATGCTGGGGAGATAATTCATTTAACCAGCTTGGTGACGGCACCAGCACAAATTCTAATGTGCCCGTGATAATTAATGCAGGCACAACTTATTCTCTGGTGGATGGCGGTCTAAATCATAGCTGTGCGATTGACATCGCAGGTGCCCTGAAATGCTGGGGTGAAAATGTCGACGGTCAACTGGGTAATGGTACCCTAACGGCGCAAACCGCTCCATTTGTAGTTGATTCAGGAATTCAGTATTCGTCGTTGGGGCTTGGCTATCGTCATAGCTGTGCTATTACAAACGCCGGTATTTTGAAATGCTGGGGAAAAAACACCGAAGACCAATTAGGAGATGGAAGCGCCACTAATCGCAATTTGCCTACAGTTATTGATTCAGGAACAACTTATAAAATGGTTTCAGCCGGTGATTCGCACACTTGCGGTATTACTACTGCAAATGTTTTGAAATGCTGGGGAACTAATGTGTTTGGTGAAATTGGCGATGGAAGTGTTTTTACCACCACGCCCCCCATAGTGATTGATAGCGGAGTTTCCTACAAAGCTGTTTCTGTTTCAAAATACCATTCGTGCGGAATCACAACCGCCGGAACAGCCAAATGCTGGGGAAAAAATTCAGCCGGTCAGCTGGGCGATGGCACCACCACAAACAGGTTAGTACCCACGGCAGTTGACACGGCAAAAATCTATATTGGAATTTCGGCGAGCTATGAAAACACCTGTGGCATCACCTACGACTATCTACTGCGATGCTGGGGTTATAACCAATTTAATGAATTGGGAGACGGTACGACCACTGACAAAACAACAGCGATCAGTATAAGATTTTGAATCAGGAGATGTTCGACGACCGTAATTTGACCGTCGAATTCAGCGATTACAAAAAAATATTGGCCCAGTTAGAAAAACGTTTACTTGTCTTCGGGGCCGATGAGCACACTGAATCCGGCAAACATGTAAAGTTTTATATGACCTGGAACTCGTCAGGACTGTTCAGGGCCTTCCGCCGGTCGAGTGAAAGAGAATATCTGAACGCAATTACCAAATTTCAAAAATTTTTGATAAGAAGAATTTGAAATTTCACGCTCAACTCAAACTTCCATGGCAATAATTGCAGGAGTTGTGTCGTATCAAGTCATCAGTCAATTTTTGACTTTGTTTTGTTTTTACTGGCATCTTGGTGCATGAACAAAATTAATGCTTCAACGTATTTTCCCCTCGACTATCAAGACTCCCGAAATCGCTTTCGTGAACAAGCACAAAAATTGGGACCTGACGTTCAAATTGAAGAATGGCATATACCCGCAAAAGTCGACACTGATCTTTTTGTAGATTCGGCCTATTTGCCGGCAACCCAAACTACCGAAACACTGATTGTTGTAACTTCCGGAATTCACGGCTCAGAAACCTACGCCGGTGCCGCTATTCAACAAATGATTTTTCAGGAAATTCTTCCGAAACTGAATCGGGCACAGGTCGGTGTTCTATTGGTTCATGCGATGAACCCCTACGGTTTTAAACACCACCAGCGAACCACTGAAAATGGAGTTAACCTCAATCGAAATTTTTCAGTCTCCGGCGAGCTCTACAAAACCTT
>JAYVIY010000050.1:0-5613 GCA_043769795.1 Pseudobdellovibrio sp.
GGTTGAAACAAATTTAGTTACGTCGCCACTGGTATTAACACCATAAGTGAAAGCGCCTCCGATGCCCTTCATGGTGTCGTTACCAAGCGCATCGAGCTGCTTCATATTAATTGAAATAAAATAATTTCTGAAACGATTTGTCGCGAGCGACCCTACACAGGCCCCGGCACCACTAACGGCGCCACCGATTCCGTATACACTGGCGCCCGGATCACTTTTATCGTAAGTCAGCGGCGAAAGTCCATCAGAAGTGGATGACATGTTATTAAATGGAACCGGACCTGATACGTTGTATTCTAAGCAGACAGAATGATTCACAGTCAATGAGTCTGCTCCGAAAAATCCATAGATCACATCATGATATTCTCTAACAGGAATCCAAGGGGTAATAGCTGTTCTGCGAAAATAAGTAGAGGGGGCGTGAATTCGCGCTATTCGGTCAACGGGAATTGCTCCCGTGAGGGGCACAAAACTATCCAGCGTGACATTTTGAAAGCCCGGTAACATTTGGCCGTTACCTAGCCGATAACTCATCGGAAAATTTTCAGAGGCGAAAACGCTGAACCAGCCGTTGATGATTTCGCCGGCGGCAATGTCCATATCCATACCAGAAGCAGCATGACGGACACTCATTATTATCTCGCCTGTGGGACCCGAATCAAAACCGGTCAGATAACGGCCTACTATTGAACCCGGCTTGAAAATGCCCAAGTTAGATAAACTTAAATTAATCGGAGGAGGTTCTGCCGTCATCAGGTCTACTTTCGTAATCCCGTACTGCAGTTCTAATGTGGCATCAGGCAGCAAGTACACTGCCAAAACCTGAATTCGCCGTGCCAGCCCAGACGGAATTTCAAGCACGACTTCGGCCGTTAATTCAGTTGCCGGCTCATTCATTTTCGGCATCTTTTGGCTGAAATAAACTGTTTTAAGTAACTCGGCATCCACATTAACAAAAATCGCCTTCAGACACTTTGTGCACGAAAGCGCTGTCTCACTTTTATACGATGGCAACTGCAGGGATAACTGAGTTTTTTCCGGAGCTGCGCGCTCGCAGTTGGCGATGACCAACATCATCATGCCGAGCAATGCCGCTTTAAGTATGTTCGTATTCACGTGTTACCTCGATCTCTGTTAACGTATCGACTGCTTAAAGATTTTCTTTACAGTTTTGTGACTATTAATATTTCAATTGCTCTGATTATTTTCACTCTAATATGAGACGTTCTATTGTTAGATTCGATAACAAGTTATACGGCTTAGTCCGAGTCATTTCAGTAGGATGCGAGGTAAGTTAGGTTTAAAATTTTTTATATTGAGACGAATTCAACTATTGAAAAAAAATAACCGATACCAAATTAATGGCTCTTATTAATAACTTAGGAAATATCGAAAACTAGTTCTACAGAGATGGGATTTCAATTGATTGCGAAGCAGCATGGTTTCGATAAACTAACTTATGTAATCAGAAACTTACGGGGGGAATCGTGAGTAAATATCAATTTTTCTTAAAGTCCATTTACGCTAATCGTAAAAAATTTGCGGCCATTTTAACTTCACTATTATTAATTGTGTTATTTCAGAACTGCGGTAATGCCGGTAGTACGCCGGCTGCTGGCTCGGTTGTATTATCGTCGTCGGTGCCGACGACGCCTGCACCAACTACTCCTGGTGTAACTCCTCCACCGGTAGTGGTTCCGCCGACAACAGGGCCTGCTCCTTTAGCCTTAGATGTACAACGCGCTAATTGTAATATGGCAATGGGAACGCCTGCATTGAATTCGGTTAATATCGCCGGCACGGCTACCGCTGCAACCTCAGCGGAAGTCAGCTCGGGTCTGGGTTCAACTAATTCAGGTGATAGTAAAACCTTACCTAATTTTGACTTTGTTGTAGATCGTGGAATTACTAACGCCGCCCAATTCGCAACTCCTGAGTATAACTGTAATTCACATTTGAGCGTCAGATTACGTTGTGAAGTTGTAGCAACCAATCCGGCTAATCCTGCAGATTCACCTTTAGCAGTGACAAATGCTTTCGACACAACCGGAAATAACTTACTGACAATAGCCACTCCGAAAGCGGCCATTGACTTAGCAAAAGATTCCTACACCAACAATAACTGCGAAACTCAGTTGGGTCTCGGTGTTAGTAATGGCACCTTCAGAATCACTCCGGCAACAAATACTGAGCGTTGTGTTCAAGGAAATTTCTGGCTGAAGCTTTACGCTCAGAGTGCCATTGCAGGTATTAATTCAAGCACCAGAAACTCGGCACCACGTTACTTCAAAGTAACTGTAAATAACGGTTGTTGGAACGAGTCACGTCTGAAAGACCCGGCGGCTGATTTAGAACGCGTCATTAATTTCGGTACGGCAGTAGCTATCAACGGCAACTGGGCCGCTATCGTTGCACCGACCGACGATGCCAGCCCTACGGTTTTAGATGTGGGTGCAGTTTATATGTTCATGTTTGACGGTTCGAACTGGGTTAAAAAGCAAAGACTGGTTGTTCCTGGTGCGCTCGCTATGGACACTGTTGCTTCGGCGGTTATTCGTGGTGATACAATGGTCATCGGCAGCCCCTACCACAATGCAACCGGTGCAGCTTATTTTTTCCGTCGCAGCGGTGAAACATGGAATGCCGTCGGAGCAGCAATCAATCCTCCCAACACAGGAGCTAGTCAGGCCTTCGGACAAACAATTGCGATCAACGACCGTTATGTTTTTGTAGGTTCACCGAATTTCACAGGCGTGCTTGCAAAAAACGGCGGAGTCGCGATTTATTCTCATGATGCAAACGGCATGACATATATTAAATCAATTTTCGGTGCCTCAGCCTACATGGCCTTTGGTTCTTCGCTGGCTGTAGATAACACCGTTTTAGCCATCGGTGCTCCACAGGCATTGGGCCGTGAAGGTTCTGCTCCGGGTTCAGTTTTCATTTACGACGAAGCCGGTGGCGCATTTAATCTGGCGGCCACAAAAACCGGTACGATTAATGCCGAAAAATTCGGTGCGTCAGTCGCGGTTTACGGAAATCACGTCGCCGTGGGGTCGCCTAATTTTATAGTCAATGCCGTGGCCGGTTTCGGTCGGGTTAGTTATTACGATGTGTATTCTGCGGTGACTGCTCCTAAAACTTTTCAGGGCGGAACAGCAACTGATAACTTGGGCCAGTCGGTAGCGCTTTCTGCGACCGGCCTTTATATAGGAGTGCCGTTTGCAAACGCTCGAGCCGGTCGCGTTGATTTTTATCAATACGCTGGTATCGCAGCTGGCACTCTTTATTTCAGAAATCTTGCTTATAACGAATCGACCAATAGTGGTTACGGCTATTCTGTTGCTGCTTCTGGTGATTACGTAGTTATCGGAGCGCGCATTAAAAATGATCCGAATGATAATTCGGGCGCTGCTTATATTTACAAATATAAATAAGCGCAAGTTAAGAGTTCTGTTTTTGGGGTACTTGTCTTTTGTTGTTAGTTGACTGGTTTTACGGGGGAGTTGATCATGACGAAATTATTCTTGGTATTTATTATATCCGGAATTTCAGTTGCAGAAGCTCAAATTGACATGGCTTATCGCCGCGCCAACGCTGTAGCTTTGTATGAATTTCTGGAAACATCAGGTAATATAGTTTATGACACTTCATCAATCGGTGCTCCGCTTAATTTAACAATTTCAGATGCTTCAACAAACTCTATAGTGCGCTCTGCCGGCATGCTGCAAATTAAAACCCGTAACTTAATTCAGTCTGCCGGACCTGCAACAAAAATTATTTCTGCCTGTAAAGCCAGTCAGGAATTAACCATAGAAGCCTGGGTGGGAGAAGCCGAATCAGTTAAAAAATTAGTCGGACAATATCCGGGCGGAACCGACCAGCCCAACCGAATTGTTTCTCTGAATACCGATATCAAACGTAACAATTTTTATTTAGGACAATTCTACGATAATGCCGAATTACTTTATTCGGCAGTTAATACCAGCGGAAACGAAAGCGCCGCGGGAAGTGCCGATTTTACAAAGGCCGGCGGCTCTTTGAATAATCCGCTGATTTCAACCGTAAACCAAATTATTATTCCAACTTTGGAGCCGACTCCGCCGGCTTCAGTCGTTCAAAAGATGGTAATGACTTTGAGTAAGAATTCAGTTGCAACCCTTTACCTCAGTGACCGCGACGGCTTTATGTCTCGCGCAGTGACCAGTTCAAACGGTTTCGGAGCTAACGGCGCCCTTTTTAACAACTGGTACCCCAACGCAAAACTTTCACTTGGTAATGTGTCGTCGACTTTAACGGAAGTTATCAATGCTCCGGGCGATTTTGTTGCCTGTACCGGTGACACCGCTGATTCGAACCCGGCTTGTAAAGCCAACAGCCGCTACTGGAAAGGTAAATTGCATCTCGTCGCAATTTATTGCAAAGCTTTAACAGCTACAGAAATCCTCGGAAACATCGCTAATGCACAAAATCCTAATGCAATTATTCCGATTGATGTGAATACAAAAATCACTGCGAATAGAACCAAAGCTCAGGATATTTTCCAGCGCTTAACGGGTGTTAAAACTCCGATTTACGACCCGGTGTTATCAGCAATGGAACTTAAGTTGAATGCAAATGATCCAATCGGTGCGGCTGATATCGCGGCGAGTGATGCCCGCTTCTTAAATATTACAGTTCGGGATTTTGCTTCAAAAATGTCGAACCGTGCTGAAACGATTGATGTGCCTCTGAATGACTTCACCGCAACTGTGATCGGTGCCGTCAGAGATGGCTTAAATGCGCAACGCCTTTTATGGGATGACATCACCTACGTTGCTGACCCGACAAAAGTTGCAGTACCAAGCAACCCGGCGGCTGACATTTTGCGATCAAACAACCACTACGAAGCGCTTGATATTCAACGCGCAAATTTAGCCAACGTTCTGAAAATGTCGACGCAAAAAATCTTCGACGGAAAAACGGCAGTTCCTATGCCGACTCCGGCCGGACTTTTAACGTCACGTGCTTGGATGGCGGCCCATGCAATCGCAGGTACCAACCGACGTTTAGTTGAGTACAGCCTAAGAGAGTTTTTATGTACTCCCCTTGAAAAAGCGGCTGACAGTACCGGTCCGGACAGTGTTGTAGCTCGTGACATCGACAGATTTCCGGGTGGAAGCCATACTAAATTTACTGTTTCGTGCCGTGCTTGCCACACTATCATGGACGGTTTCAGACCGGCTTTCGCTTACTTTACATTCAACAGCAACTATACGATGCATGCGTTCACCAGCCCCACAGTTACCACTCAAGGCGCGGAAGATACAGGTCTAGGTATGTTTAAGTCGAGAGAGCCCGGTGCAACTTATGTGCATGACAAGTTGAACCATAATGAAACCGTATTCCCGGGTGGTCGTATAACAGTTGATGATAACTGGGTTAATGATGCGGTTAACGGAGCCAATTTACCTTACTTCAATTGGACTCGGGTCAAAGGAAAAGGAATCACTGAATACGGCAAAATGATTTCTGAATCACAACAATTTCCACTTTGTATGGCGACGCGGGTTTTCACTCAGGTTTGTAAGCGTCCGACAATTGCTACAGACAATGCCATGCTAAAACTGGCCG
>JAYVIY010000051.1:0-30348 GCA_043769795.1 Pseudobdellovibrio sp.
ACTTCCATCTCAAGCCCATAGCCGTTGAATTGAGTGGTTTTTGCAAAGGCCGACAAGGCAGAAAAAACAATCGATCCTGATAAAACTAACAAAGTAGTCTTTTTCATAAAACCCTCCATGGTCATATAACATAATATTAAATTTCCATGATTAGGGGGTCAATCAAATGCTGATTTTATAGACTTTTGTATTTACGACTTTTCAGCCAAAAGTTTAGAAATGACGATCTTCAATTTTTCAATGTCGAAAGGTTTCTTAATATAGTCTGATGCTCCAACGTCGCGGGCCCGAGCAAAGTCTTCCTGCTCGGCCTGTGCCGATAAAAACACAAGTGGTAACTTATTGAGTTCCGGATGCTGTTTCATCATCTCAGCTAATTCGAAGCCATTGATCCAAGGCAGACCAATGTCCATAAGAATTAAGTGCAGCTCTTTTTCGTCATCAAGTATTGCAGTGAGCTCCGCCGAGTCGGCAGCCAATAAAGCTGTATAGCCTTCAGCCTCAAGAATACGTTTCAAAGAAAGTCTCTGTGTTTCATCATCCTCAATGATCAGAATATTTTTCGGATTCATTTTTTTATGAGCATCTCTGAATTGATCAAGGCTCACAATGGGTTGTTCAGACATTCTCTGCTTGGTTAATTTTTCAATTTTACTGATCAGGTCACTTGTTATAAATTTCTTAGCCATAATTAATGTGCCTCATTTACTTCGAGCCAACGCTCGCTATCGATCGCCGCCATACAGCCCGTGCCCGCCGCAGTAACAGCCTGTCGGTAATTCGGATCTTGCACGTCGCCGGCGGCAAAAACGCCGTCGATATTGGTGTAAGTGGTTCCGGGTTTAGTTTTTAAATATCCGGCTTCATTCATATCCAGCAGCCCAGTGAATAATTTTGTGTTGGGCTGATGGCCGATAGCTACAAAAAGGCCTTGCATGGGCTTTTCAAAAAACTCATTGGTTCTCGTATTTTTCAACTTCAATGCGTTCATTGATTTTCCATCACCCAGCACTTCTTCAACGACCGTATGATGCATAAATTCAATTTTCGGATTTTTAATAGCACGATCAAGCATGATCTTTGAAGCGCGGTAAGTTTCAGAACGATGAATGATATAAACTTTGCTTGCAAATCGTGTTAAAAAATTAGCTTCTTCCATAGCCGTGTCGCCGCCACCGACCACGGCCACTTCGACGTCTTTAAAAAATGCGCCGTCACAGGTCGCGCAGGCTGAAACTCCGCGGCTCATGTATTTTTTTTCGCTGGGTAAGCCAATGTATTTAGCACTGGCGCCAGTTGAAATAATAATTGATTTTGCTTCATGCATTTCTGCGCCGATATAAACTTTAAACGGGCGCGCGCTGAAATCGACACGAGTTACGTTACGGGTAATAAACCGTGTACCAAACCTTGCGGCCTGCTTGCGCATAACAGAAATGAGTTCGGGGCCGGTTACGCCGTGATCAAATCCCGGATAGTTTTCTACATCAGTGGTGATCATCAATTGGCCGCCAGCCTCTTCACCTTCGATCATCAATGGTTCAAGGCGGGCTCTAGAAGAATAAACAGCAGCAGTCAGGCCTGCAGGACCTGATCCAATGATAATAACATTTTCAATTTTTTTGTCCGACATATAAACTCCGGTAGTCTGAAATTTTAACTCATCTTCATCTGTTTTCAATCTATATCAGGCCGCATATAGACCTTTTAATCTGCACGTAATCGGGCTATATTAGTTAAATCAGATGCCTAAAGTCAGTATCCCTCAAAAAAACATAAATCTTGATGCCGAAATCAATTCAAATTTGATGAATGTCCTGCTGGCATCGGGCCTGCCCGTTGCCTCCTCATGTCACGGGGACGGAGTTTGCAGCATGTGTAAAGTCAAAGTCACCGGAAGAGTAAACTCGCCTGAGGCTTTTGAAGTTGAAACTCTTAAACGAAATAAATGCGATAATGACGAGCGCTTGAGTTGTCAGATTGTCATTACCGAGGATCTCAGCGTTTCAGCCAAATACTGGTAAACTGGTCTATTCTTTTATTAGTTTAATAAAATTAATCTCAATGCCCTGGTTGACGAAGATTTTTTCAAACGTGGTCGAAAAATTTTCCGCAAAATAATTTCCGCCTTCTTTGTAAAGATTCAGCGTCTGAAATTCTATTTTATAGTCGGTTTGATTTATTTCTTCGAGGGCCCAAAGAAAATATTCGCGCGAATCGGTTTTAAATTCTAAAAAACTACCGGGGCGCTGCATATCATAAATGCCCTTTAAAATTTGTGCATTAACCACTCTGTTTTTAGGTTTTCGAGGCGTGACCCAAGGGTCCGGAAAATGAATGAACACATTATTAATTTCATCTTTACCGAATAACAGATCAATATTAAATGCGTGGTAGCGACAAATACCCGAATTTCTCGCTCCCAGAGCCTGAGCGCGCCTAATTGACTGAATCAGAGGTTTATATTTAAGCTCTAGGCCCACCAATAATCTATCGGGGTACTTATTAGCACGATATGAAAAATGCATTCCGGCGCCGGTTCCGATCTCAACATCCATAGGAACAATCTCTTCGCATTTAAAAACTCCGGATCTCCAGATATTTTTGTTGAGAGGAGCACGCTCTTCGTCAAAGGCATAACTTTTAAATTCATTATTCAACGCCAGAGTGTAAGCGTTCTGATTCGGCAATAGCCTAGTGCTGTTTATTTGAGGACGGCGTGGAGTGTTTTCCATGGAATCAGTGATATGCCACTAATTTATGAAGCTGTCTTTCTTTTTTTATCGAAAATATTCATGGCTGCAGACTTTTCAATGCGTCGGTCTGTAGGGGTGCTGCCATCAAAACTGACCACTTGATTGCGCCCGCGTGCCTTGGCTTCGTATAAAGCCACATCGGCTCGCCGAACGAGCTCTCTTGGCAACATTTGTTCAGTTTCTGTTCCTTTTGTTGAAGCATAACCGATAGATAGTGTCAGCTTGATTGAGTCATTGCCCTGCTCAAAAGTCATCTGCTCAATTTTCTTACGCAACCTTTCGCAAAACATAGTGACGCCGGCTAAGGGAGTTTCTGAAAGCACAATTAAAAACTCGTCACCACCGTAGCGGGCCGGTATATCCACGGTCCGGGTAGAGTTCTTTATGACTTTGCCGATTTCTGACAAAATGTAACTACCGAATAAATGATCGTGACCGTCATTAACCATTTTAAATTTATCCATATCGATCATCACAACAGTCACCGGACGATTAAAGCGTTTCCCACGCTCCATTTCAAATTCGAGCTTCTGGTAAATAGACCGCATGTTGAATAAACCGGTGAGGTCATCGATTTCTACCAGCTCTTTAAGCTTTGCATTAGCTTCTAGAAGCTCTTCTTTTGCATCGAGGAATCGCCACTGAGCTCTGACCCGAGCTAAAAATTCAAGAGGAATAAATGGCGAAACAATGTAATCACTGGCGCCAAGATCCAGACATTGGGTAATTCGGTCTGTGGCCGAATTTGAAGAGACAATTATTAACGATGAATTTCCGAGGCTCTCACTGAGAGAATTTAAAAACTCAAGACCGTTCGTGCTTCCGAAGTCAGGATCTACAATAATCATCTGTGGCTTCCAAAGATTCAGAACCTCACTGGCTTCTGTCGGTGAGGTCATCCCGCGCACATCGTAGCCTTCCCATCGAAGCGGTTCGAGCATAAGCTCCAACGTCTCGGGATCTTCATCTAAAACCAGTATCGGCCTGTGCTTTGGGTCTTTTTTCATCAATATACTTATCGGAAGTTTTCGAAAAATGTTGAGAAAACTGTCTAAAAATTGGTGTTTCATTCTAAGACTGGCTTGAAGTCCAGTTCATTAAGCATTAATATCTCCCCTTATGAAACACATCGAAATCGAATCAAAATGGCAAAAGGTCTGGCAGGAAAAACAAGCTTACAAGGCTGATAACAGCTCCGACAAACCAAAATATTATGCACTAGATATGTTCCCCTACCCTTCAGGCTCAGGACTGCACATGGGTCATATCGCCTCTTACACACCCACCGATATCGTTTCCCGTTATAAGCGGGCCCGCGGCTTCAATGTTCTTCATCCGATGGGCTATGACGCTTTTGGATTGCCGGCCGAACAGTATGCAATTCAAACCGGGGTGCATCCTTCGGTTACAACACAAAAGGCCATTGAAAGTTTTCGTACGACTTTAACTCGATACGGTTTCAGTTTTGATTGGTCACGCGAGATTTCAACCTGTGATCCTAACTATTATAAATGGACGCAGTTTATTTTTATTAAACTTTTCGAAAAGGGACTGGCCTATCAAAAAGAAGTTCCGGTCAACTGGTGCCCTGAACTGAAAACAGTTTTAGCCAATGATGAAGTTATTGATGGAAAATCTGAACGCGGTGGGCATCCGGTCATTCGCGTACCGATGAAACAGTGGATGCTGAAAATTACTGACTATGCCGAAAGACTTCTTAATGATCTCGACAAAGTCGATTGGCCTGAAAGAACTAAAGAAGGTCAACGCAACTGGATCGGTAAATCTGAAGGTGCCGTCGTTAAATTTGCAGTGAAAAATCCGGAGTCAGAAAGCTTAGAGATCTTCACGACTCGCCCCGATACGATTTACGGTGTAAGCTTTATGGTGCTGGCCCCTGAACATCCGCTCGTCAAAAAAATCACGACGAGTGAACAAAAAAACAAAGTCGCTGACTATGTGCTCGCATCGACAAAGAAATCCGAAGTGGATCGCAAAGCCAATACCGAAAAAACCGGAATTTTCACCGGAGGTTTTGCAATTAACCCACTCAATAAGCAAGAAATTCCGATCTGGATAGCCGATTACGTTATGATGGATTACGGCACGGGCGCCATTATGGCGGTTCCGGGTCACGACGAACGAGATTTCGAATTTGCAAAATTGTTTAATTTGCCGATAACCCGCGTTTTAGAATCTGAGACCGAACTTCCCTTTACCGGCGACGGAAAACTCTGCAATTCAGAAATACTTAATGGCCTTTCAAAAATCGAAGCCATCAAAAAGATGAATAACCACATTGAATCAGCCGGCCTCGGTAAAAAACAGATTCAATATAAATTGCGTGATTGGCTCTTCAGCCGTCAGAGATACTGGGGCGAACCGTTTCCGGTTCTGCAGATGAGTGATGGATCAAAAAAAACCGTACCCGTTAACGAATTGCCGGTTTTACTTCCCGAAGTCGAAAACTTTGAACCCTCAGCTTCAGGAGAATCGCCACTGGCCAGTAATAAATCTTGGATCAACTATTCTGAAGGGGTAAAACGCGAAACCGATACGATGCCCGGAGCTGCCGGCTCATCTTGGTATTTCTTGAGATACACCGATCCTCTTAATTCCGAGGCTCCATTTGATCCAAAAATTGCAAAATACTGGATGCCCGTCGATCTTTATGTGGGCGGCGCAGAACACACCGTAGGCCATTTGCTCTACTCGCGATTTTGGACCAAGGTTCTTTATGATGTTGGTCTTTCTCCGGTTGATGAACCTTTTAAAAAACTGGCCCACCAAGGAATGATTTTAGGCCCCGATGGTGAAAAAATGTCAAAGTCCCGCGGCAATGTAATTCCGGCGGATGATGTGGCGAAAGAGTCTGGCGTGGACGCTCTAAGATGTTTTGTCTGCTTCTTAGGCCCCATGGACAAAGATAAACCTTGGAATTCAAACGGCATTGACGGAGTTAAACGCTTTCTTGACCGACTCACCCGATTGGCTATTAATGAAGCGACCGGCGAATCTATTGCAACAGACACGGCTCTGCCGCCTGAAGTGGAAAAAACGCTTCACAAAACCATTAAAAAAGTCACCGAAGACATTGAGGCTTTAAGTTTCAATACCTGTATCAGCCAAATGATGATTCTGGTTAACGAACTTTACAAATTTGAATGCAAATCAAAAAAAGTTTTGCTTACGTTAACTCAGTTATTACAACCATTTGCACCTCATACAGCAGAAGAGCTCTGGCACAAATTAGGTGGAAGTGGCCTAGTGGTTACGGCTCCATGGCCCGAATTTAACCCGGCACTTTGCACAGACGACGTAATCACTCTCGGTGTACAAGTAAATGGCAAAATGCGCGGGACCATCCATGTAGCTATTGAAACTTCCGAAGCGGACGCCGTAAAAGCGGCGCTCGAGGTACTGACTGTTTCTACGG
Source organism: Pseudobdellovibrio sp. (assembly GCA_043769795.1). Lineage (GTDB taxonomy): Bacteria > Bdellovibrionota > Bdellovibrionia > Bdellovibrionales > Bdellovibrionaceae > Pseudobdellovibrio. Next base: position 6,193 of record JAYVIY010000051.1, read on the forward strand.
CCATGGCCGGAAAAACTCCGTCTAAAATTATTTACAAGGCCGGAAAAATTTTAAATTTAATAGTCGTCTAAAATTCTTGCATGGTCCCAAAAGAAACTGTAAACGAATAGCATAAAAAAACAGTTTTTTTTGGGAGTCCCCATGAGTTTAGAATCAAGTCACACGACTAGTTCACCAAAGTCACCTACTCACGCTTTTGACAAAAAAAAGTCTAACGACTGGTCTGTTGAAAACAGTGCTAAAGTTTACGGAATCAATAATTGGGGAAACGGTTATTTCAGAATTAACCAGGCCGGAAATGTTGCCATCACTCCAAAAGGAGAAAAAGGGCCTTCGGCTGATCTTTATGAACTCACCCAAGAATTACAAGACCGCGGAATTCGTATTCCGATCATGATTCGCTTTCCTGATATCATCAAAGAACGCGTGCATCTGTTGCACTCGTGTTTTCAAAAAGCCTTTGCCGATCATAATTTCAAAGGAAAATACTGCGGTGTTTACCCGATCAAAGTTAATCAACAACGTCATTTGGTGCAGGAGCTGGTAAAATACGGAAAAGAAGTTAGCCTCGGACTTGAGTGCGGCTCTAAACCTGAATTGCTCGTGGTGCTTTCTATAATGAATACTCCAAATGGAGTTATAATCTGTAATGGTTTCAAAGATTCAGAATATGTTGAAACAGCACTCCTCGCTCAGAAAATCGGACGCGAAATAATTATTGTTGTCGATCGTAAAGACGAATTGAAATTAATCACTGACGCCGCTAAAAAATTAAATATTAAGCCAAAAATCGGGTTCAGAGCAAAACTGAATACGCAAGGTGCAGGGAAGTGGGTTGATTCAGCGGGAGCCCGTTCTAAATTCGGTTTAACGGCAGTTGAAATTGTCGAAGGTCTCGAATTTCTGAAAAAACAGAACATGCTTGATTGTCTTGAATTGCTTCACTACCACATTGGCTCACAGGTTCCGTCAATTCAAAGTATCAAATCTTCACTCAAAGAAGCAGCCCGGTTCTATACTGAATTACACGCTTTAGGTGCAAAACTTAAATACATCGATGTGGGCGGCGGTCTCGGCGTTGATTACGACGGCACGGGCTGGTCTGAATCTTCAATCAATTATTCTGAACAAGAATATGCAAACGACGTCGTTTCAACTTTACAAACTCTCTGCGATGAAAAAAATGTTCCACACCCTAATATAGTTACAGAGTCCGGTCGCGCGCTGGTTGCCCATCACTCCGTTCTTGTTTTTAATGTCATGGGAGTGAACAACCTTTTCAGACAGGATCCTCCGGCCGCTGCCTCAAAAACTGATCCGGCAATTATGCAAGAGCTGCAATATATTTTCGAAAAGCTGAACACTGAAAATATCAACGAATGCTTTAACGATCTGATGCAATCAAAATCAGAAACACTGAATCTGTTCACCTATGGTGTTCTGAACTTAACCCAGCGCGCTTGGTGTGAAAGTATGTTCTTTGCCATTGCTACACGAATGCTCGGCATGGCGCAGATCACCCCTGATTGTGACGATATTGTTTCCGACCTGCGCGAAACTCTATGCGACACTTACTTCTGCAACTTTTCGGTATTTCAGTCCGTTCCTGACTCTTGGGCCGTAGGCCAGCTCTTCCCCGTTATGCCGATTCACAATCACAAAAATGAACCTTGCCACGAAGCCACTTTGGCCGATTTAACCTGCGACTCTGATGGTAAAATTGAAAAATTTATTGATACCGAATCAGGAGAGGTTAAAAAGACTCTACGTGTACATCCATTCAAAGAAGGCGATGCTCCCTACTTCCTGGGCGTCTTCCTTACTGGAGCTTACCAAGAGATCCTGGGCGACTTGCACAATCTATTCGGCGATACAGATGCCGTGCACATATCAATTAACGAAAACGGCTATACCGTTGACCACTATATTCCGGGCGACACCGTCACTGAGGTTTTGACCTACGTTCAATACGGTCGCGCCGAAATGGTTGATAATGTACGTCAATTCACTGAAGAGAGTATTTCGAACGGAAATATTACTAAATTAGAAGCCAAAGCTCTTATCAAACATTATGAAGAAGGTCTTTCAGGCTATACTTATCTCGAGGAAATGGAATAGATCCGTCAAGGGCGAGTCACTTTATAAATTTTAAAGTTGCCGCTCACCGGATCTTTTTTGTGATAAAATAAAGTTTTTCCGGAATCATTAAATGTAATGGATGGACCTTCTAAAAGTTCGCCAGAAACTCCTGAAATGATTTGTCCTGTGCCGAATGGAAGCGAAGTACTCGCGCGCTTAGATACAACCAACTTAAAATCGGTTGAAGCAAAACTGCTTCCTGACGGAAAAACCGTATAATACAGCTCAAGTAAATCATTGGAAAGCGAGCCCGCGTAAACTCGACACTGGCTTAAGTTCACGTTGGCAAGCAAAGTTGAACTGTTTGTATTAGGGCTGAAGATCCGAGTCGAAGTGTCGACATTATAAAAAGCCAGCCGACTTGTATCCGGGTAGGCTAAGCCTCCGGTAAAATCCGCATTCGAAGCAACAGCCAAGGCTCCGTCCCAAGATACATCAATATCCATGTCTAGTTTACCAGCTTGATTCAACGTAACCGCCGCATCGGCCGATGCCACGTTTTGAATTTCTAAAGCAGGTCCCGCAACAACTGCCGCCTGTCCCGAATAAAGAGTTCTTAAATTACTGCCATAACTTCGAGTCGAAACAAAATAGAAACGCCCCGCACTATCTACCGCAGGAACTCCATCTAAGGACGTTGGCGAAACTGTACCAGTCAGGGTGTTTTTGTATAAATACGTATTTGCTGCAGTTTTCAGAGCATAATGAATATCCATCTCGGTATCGTTGGATGTTTTATTATTAAAAAATAAAGTGACCTGGTCAGACGAAATCCGAGGCTCCATGGCGTTTCCGGTGTATCCGGTAATACTAATTTCTGTCTCACCTGACCATTCAGTGTTAGTACCCAGTGAAGCTAAGCAACCCGGCGTAACTGGCACCACTTCGGCGGCAGGCTTGGTCGCACAGTTTATGAAAAAAACTGAAATAACCAATGTGCCGGCAGCAAAAATTAAAATTATTTTTTTATTCATCGGATTATTTTAATCTACAGAAGATTTGGAATCAAATGCATCACGTACAGCTAGACCAATATTGATCAACAAAGTCAGCGTTAACACTAAAAATAAAGATGGATACCAAACAAGCCATTCAGCCGTAGTAATATATTTTTGCGCCTGATCTAAAAGCTCACCCCAGCTTGGCGTCGGGGCCTGTAAGCCCAGGCCTAAATAATCTAAAAAAGCCAAAGTCGAAATGTTCGCTGCAATATCAAACGGTGAGAATGTAACAATCGGAGTCAGCGCATTCGGTAAAATATGTCCGAAGATAACCCGCCGATCAGAGGCACCTAAAGCCTTTGCAGCCTCGACGTACTCTCGCTTGCGAAGTTGCAAAAACTGGCCGCGCATATAAGTTGCGATAGTCGTCCAATCGAAAAGTGCGAGAAAAATAATAAGTACAAACAAATTAGGAGTGAAAATAGAAATTATTGTGATCAATATTAAGGTTGTGGGCATTGTTTGAATAATTTCAACGGTTCGCATTCCGATAAGATCGACTTTGCCACCAAAAAAACCGGTCACAGATCCGATGATTACTCCAAGTAAATAAGCAACAAACCAAGCGCCCAGCGCGAAAACAATCGAGTAGCGCAATCCGTAAAGTAAGCGCGTCAGCACATCGCGACCACGGTCGTCGGTTCCCATCAGATTGTATTTGCTCGGTGGCGCAGGATAGGTTTCAACGGTCGTATTGCTTTCAAAAGCATCCCATTGAACTAGTGGCCAAGCGGCCCAATCGCCCTCTTTAAATTCCAGTGAGCGGTAATCCATAACAAAAATATCTTCGCGATTAAATACAGTTGGGTGATATGTTATCACAAGCGGAACATAAATCTTTCCTTGGTATTTCATCATGATCGGCGTGCTGTTGGCCCAGAATTCTGCTGTGGCACTGAAGAATAATAACATTAAAAACAACCAAGACGAAATAACAGCAAGCTTATTGCGCTTAAAGCGTCGATAGCGCTTAATAGTCAGTTCATTTGTAAATAATCGGCCTTCAATTAAATTCACTTTATCCTACTCATTTAAAATCAATTCGCGGATCAACCATAACGTAAATAATGTCGCTTAAAATATTTCCGGCAAGCAACAAGAGCGCCGAAATAAAAGTAATTCCCATTATAACATTATAGTCTCGGGCCAAAATAGAGTTATAGCTTAACAGACCGATACCATCTAAATTAAAAATTCTCTCGATGACCAGTGAACCCGCGAGAAATACTCTTAAATATCCACCCAGACCGGTAGCTACAGGTATTAAAGCATTTCGAAGAGCATGTTTATAATAAACCATTTTATCTGCAAGCCCTTTTGAGCGTGCTGTTCTGATGTAATCAGATTTAATTATATCCAACATCGAATTACGTACTAACATAGTTAGGCCAGTGAAATTACCTAGCATGTAACAAGTTAAAGGAAGTACGAAGTGATACACTCGGTCTGAAAACTGTTGAAAACTCGTCATCGTGTCGTAGTTATCAGAGTGAATATTTCCAATCGGAAATAAGTCAAAATGCGAGCCTCCCGCGAACCAAACGATCAGTAGGATACCCAGCACGAGGGGCGGAACTGCATATAAAACATAAAGCACAATTCCGCTGATCTGGTCAAATTTACCACCGGCATTAATCGCCTTCTTCACGCCCAACGGAATACAGACCAAATATGTTAAAATAAGTGAAGCAAATCCAAACGACAATGAAACCGGAAATTTTTGCGTGATCACATCAATCACTGGCTCTTGGTAAGAAAAACTCTGGCCGAAATCAAGCTTAGAAATATTCTTAAGCCAGATAAAGTATCGCTCATGAACTGGCTTATCGAAACCGTATTGCTTAGATAATCCGTCTAAAATTTCCTGAGAAATTGCAGTGCTGCGGCCGCCATCGCCGCCGCCGCCCATTCGAATTTTTTGAAGCTTTTGTTCAATGGGCCCGCCAGGGGCCGCATTGATAATCAGAAAAGTAATCAAAGTGATCCCCAGAAATGTGGGGATCGCTAATAAAATCCGTCTTACGATGTAAATAAACATTATGATTCAACCCTTAAGTTTAAGGTTGAGCTGCCCACCATGTTCTATATCCGAAATCATATTTAAAAGTTTCACCAGGTGATTTTACTTTTTTAGAAATAGAATAGTATTCATATTTTCTATTGAACATAAATACATAGGGTACGTCGTCAGCAATCAGCGTGTAGGCTTTTTTGAAAATTTCATTACGTTTGGCTTGATCCAATTCGCCACGGCCTTGATCGATCAGTTTATCAACTTCCGGGTTAGCATAGCTTCCGTAGTTTGATCCACCTTTTGCACTCGAGCTTGAGTGATAAATCTGCTTAGGGTCACCTTCAACATCTCCGCCGCCCCAGCCCATCGCCCAAAGCTGCATTTTTCTTTCATCAACGGCCTTAATGAAGCTGTTCCACTCTAATAATTTCAAATCAAGATCAACACCAGCCTTTTTGCAATCTTCTTTTACAATTGTCCATTGCTTCTCAGAATCTTTGTTCGCATAAATGAAAGTTAATTTCAATTCTACTTTTTTGCCATCGATCATTTTATCCAGAACTCCGTTTTTGTCAGAGTCAGCCCAGCCGGCCTTAGTCAGAAGATCTTTTGCTTTGATCGGATTGAATTCAAGAGGCTTTCTGTCTGGAGATTGCTTGGTATTAACCGGAACCGGGCTTGTTGCCAGATTATTAACGCCTTCAGCAAACTTCTTGTTAATTTCTTCACGATTAACTAAGTGAGCAAATGCCGTACGAACGTTCTTATCTTTTAAGATAGGATCTAAAAAGTTAAAGCCGATGTAACCATAAGACTTGGGCATTTCATTAATAACCGCAAGTGCCGTAAATTTTTCAGAATTGAAAACCTGCTTGAATGGTTTACCGGTAATTTTAAGGTAAGCATCAGTTGATGGAATCTGTGCGTAATCCAATTCACCTTTTTTCAGTTTTTCATTTAAGATATTGTCTTCTTTGGTTATTTTCATATTGATCTGGTCAAAATTGAAATAACCCTTCCAGTAGGGAACGTCTTTGCCATACCATTTGTCAAATTTCTTAAGAACGATCATCTGACCTTTGTCATTTTTTTCAAATTTATAAGGTCCGGCACCAACCGAACTTTTCAGTAACTTAACAGATTTCTCGATATCGCCATAAACAGATTTCGGAATCACATAAAAACTGCAAAGCGAATTCATATTCTGAAAGTACTTTTCTTTCGCAATGAATTTAATGGTCTTTTTATCAATAACTTCAATCTTTGTGAAAGTTTCGAAGTAAGGAATCATATCTAAAGCCTCGTGCTTAGGATTTCTGATTGCTTCTAAAGAAAACTTTACATCATCAGCCGTTACAGGTTCGCCGTTATGAAAAAAAGCTTCTTTTCTGATCTTAAAAGTAAATTCAAGTCCGTTCGGAGAAACAGTCCAAGATTCAGCTAAGCGCGGAACAAACGCCCAAGTATTAAAATCATTTTCACAAAGTACATCTTGCGCATAACGATTGTAATATCGGGTGTATAGGTCGCCCTTCATGATCGGATGCAAACTCTCAGGTTCAGCGTCTAAGTGATAATTAAGTACGCCGCCTTTTGGTGCAGCCGGATTTGCCTCAACCGCCGCCGCAACAGAAACCATTAAATTGATACCGCATGCAATTGCTAAAACACTTTTTAAAAACATATCTCCCCCTCAAGTGAGCCCATTTTTGTAGTACGGAAAACATGATTGATGTTAGCTATTTATTCAACTTCTTAATGTATAGTGCGATGGGTTAAAAAAGCGAATTCCTATATTTTTTCAAGTATATGAACTAACTCATTGATATCATTTTTATTCGCGCAAACACAAAGGACTTATCAGATGTCACAAAAAAATATTTCCACCCAAATTCCGCCAAAAAAATTTGATCCAACCACAACTATTTCTTCAGAATTCGGAATTTTCGGAATACCCCTTACCGAAGAAGAAAGCAAACTGGTGCTCTTACCGGTGCCTTGGGAGGTCACAACTTCCTATGGAAAAGGGGCCTCAAACGGGCCACGAATCATAAGACAGGCCTCGGAACAAATCGATCTTTTCGACTTCGAAACTAAAAATGCTTACGAGGTCGGTTATTTTATGAGAGAAATCTCCGAAGAGGTTCTGGCGAAAAGTAAGAGGTTTAAAAAACTTGCACAAAAAGTTATCGAACTTCGCACTGAACAATCTGATGACTATGAGCAAATAGATAAGTTAGTCGCCGAAGTTAATAAGGCTTCGGCCGAACTAACTGACTGGGTTTACCAGCAAACCAAAGAAATTCTTTCCGCAGGAAAACTCTTCGGCTTAGTGGGCGGAGACCACTCAACTCCGCTCGGTGCCATTAAAGCCATATGTGAAAAAAACCCAAATGTCGGAATTCTTCATATTGATGCTCACTCTGACACTCGAAAAGCCTACCAGGGCTTTGAGCAATCTCATGCCTCAATAATGTACAATGTTATGAATCTAAAAAATAAACCTGCAAAACTTGTTCAGGTGGGAATTCGCGATTTTTGCGAAGAAGAATATAACTTCATTCAATCAAGACCTGATATTAAAACATTTTTCGATATCAGCATCAAACAGCGCCTTTTAAAAGGCGAAGCTTGGTCATCGGTTGCTGCGGACATTATCAATGAACTTCCTCAACAGGTTTATATCTCTTTTGATATCGATGGCTTAGACCCGCGATTTTGCCCGTCGACCGGCACACCGGTTATAGGCGGCCTTTCGGTGGACGAAGTTTTCTTTTTATTTAACCTCATGGCTCAATCGGGACGTCAAATTGTAGGTTTCGATTTAAATGAAGTTTCTTCCGGGAGTGAGGATGACTCTGAATGGGATGGAAATGTCGGCGCCCGCATGCTTTACAAACTCTGCAACTGGACCGTCGTTACAAACAAATAGCCAATTTAATATCGTGATTGCTATCCTTAAGTTCTACTTTTTCAAGAAACACGGAGGTTTTTTGCTTAAGCTCGTAACTGCCCTCATTTGTTTTAGTTTCTCGATAGTTAATGCCGATGTGAAATTTGATGAAATTATAAAAAATAATATCTCTGACGAAAACACTCTTGCTACCGAAGTGCAACAATATGCCGGTGTAGAATCCGAACCCAAAAAGAAATCTGTAGCCGACTACACTGGCCAGGCAAAAAGAGATTCTGATTTTAAAGTGGTGCTTCGAAAGAAAAACCAAATGAAAAACCCGGTCATCCAGCGCGAAATCGCGTCCAAATCAATCCGGGTTATAAAGAAATCAAAAAAGAAAAAAAAACTAGCGAGCGTATCTTCGGTCAATTGATTCGCGGATCTCAGCGCCTTCAATGCTAAGACGCGTCCAAGGAATTGCCTTGAGTCTCTCAATTTCAATAGGCTCCTCAGTTTCTTCACATTGGCCGAAAGCACCGCTTTCAATTCTTCCTAAGGCGCTTTCAATCTCAAATAGCTGAGATCTCAATCGGTCATTTAAATTCAACATTTCCTGTTCGGCCAACAAACGCATAGTCTGATCAGCTTCGTCGCCACCCTTTTCGCCAAGATCCAGCTTTTCACGTGCTTCTTTAACTCTATTTAAAAGATCCATCTTCGTTTTTAACAGCTTCTCTTTGCATTCCCTTACTAATTTATCTGTAAGCTTTTCTTTTACATTCTTAGTTTGTATGCTCTTTGCCATTGTCCCCTCCAGGTAGAGATTCTTTTAAGCTTCATAATATCGGCATTCCCTGCCCAAAACTTAAGTTCCAAAATGGAACCGCCTTATCTAAAGGTATTATTGTAATTTATGCAATAAAAAATCTTACAAAATATGAAATTATGTAAGTATATATAATTACTAAATAATTAGTGAATAATCAGAATTAACTGACCGCGTTGCAAGTCTAAAAAAAGTAAAAAATGATCAAAAAATGACTTGAACTTAAATAGACATTTATTAGAACACCAACTTATTCGTAAATTATCCCAAATCTAATTGAAATATCTTGGGTTTTAGCTTTTATATGCAATATGAATCTGAACCCCAAAACTGTTCTATTAGTTATAAGCCTTTGGCTACCTCTAGTTTGCCAAGCTCAAATTACAAGTGGATTGTGGACGACAAATTGTAAAGACGGCCTAAAAAAGGAGCAGATATATGAAAACAACAACAGAATTGTATCGACTGAAAACTTTCACTCTGACCAAACTTGCCAAAATAGATCCTTTAGCTTTCAGACGATTGGCCAAGTCAGTTACTACGAAGAGTCGGATCAATTCATCGATTTTCTCTACTATGAGATATTTTTAACTCTGTTTAAACAAGAGCTTATTTTAGATTTCAATCAACGAAAAGTCTGCGGTATCTCTGACTGGAAACTTTCACAGCCACAAAATATTACAGGATTGAAATGTGCGATTTTTAATATAGGCAAAGAGACGAAAATTCCATCAGCCGGAGAAATTAAATACGGAATTTTTCAGATGAATCAAAACAAGCTCTACTACGGCCAGCTTTCAAAAGAATTCAACTCAACCACTCCTGAAAGACGACCGATGCAAATCAATTTTCTTACTGAATATATTTTTCAAAACTCATTTTGAGCTCGCCGCTCAAATAGGGCGTCAACATGCGCATTATATGACGTTTTGCTTTTTCGACAGTTCGCTGATTAGGTGCTCGATCCACGGTTTCAAAAAACTGCATAAAACTATTCGATGAAACGAACAAAAGCTCACCTACAAATTCCATTTCGTTTTTGGACTGAATCGGAAGCATATAACCTGCACGAACCCAATTCTTGTAAAGAATAATCATTATACGACTCAATTTCTTTAAATGAATTCTCCAAAGTTTTGATAATTCCGGATCTTTCTTTCTGAGAGTATACAGTTCGCGGTGAAAGAATCTGTACTTCCAGTAAAGTTCGAGGTTTTTGTCGATAAAATCGACAAGTTCGAATTTCTCACTTTTTTTAGCCATCTTAGTCTGTGGTTTCCAGATCTGGCTTGTTTCTTGAGCTAGCCTTTTGAATAGTTCACGAACAATCTGCTCTTTGTTTTTATAGTGAAAATACAGATTCCCGGGGCTCATTTTTAGTTCACGAGCTATATTATTCGTAGTCACTTCGCTTGCTACATGAGCATTAAACAGCTCAAGCGCACCTAATAGAATTCTATCTTTAGTTTTCATCCCATTATAATAAAACTATCTCAGGGGGCTTGAGAACATCTTTTTTATAGTGTTATAATATAAGGTCAAACAACGTTTAACAGGAAGTGAAAACAATGTTTCAAGGACGACGAAAAAAACCAACCAAATCGATGGTCTGGCTGGTAGTACCGATTGCTTTACTAGCAAGTGCCTCTATTGTTTATAGTGACGTCCAGCCAGGCGCTTCGGTTCCTGAGCTTTCAGTCAGCAATGCCGAATCAAGAAAAGTAATTTCTAATGCAATTTCTGAGCAACTGAATCAAAATATTTTTCCGACAGAGCTGATCTTTGAAAAAGAAATTTCTGCAAAAACTCCGAAATACAAAATCAACTATACCCTTCTACCCGATCTTCAGAGTCACGCAAAAGGATTGCTGAACCGCTACAAACCTGATTACGCAGCCATTGTTATGATGGATGCAAAAACCGGCGAAATTCTTGCGATGTCGAGCTTTGAAAAAGCCAGAACCAACGGAAAAAACCTTGCGTTGAAAGCCACTTATCCCGCGGCGAGCATTTTTAAAGTGATAACGGCTGCAACTGCAGTTGATAAGGCCGGCGTCAGCCCCGACCAGCGCATCGCATTCAATGGCGGCAACTACACTCTTTACAAAAAAAATGTTCTGTCAGACAAGCTCAATCGTTGGACAAGATTCATTACGGTCAAAGATGCTTTTGCAAGATCTATCAATACTGCGTTTGGCAGATTAAGTCTTGAATTTATCGAGCCTCAGGATCTTTCAGATTATGCAAATAAATTTTATTTCAATCAGGAAATCCCTGCTGACTTTAGCGTTGAAACCAGCCTAGCCGTCGTACCGGCAGAAAAGGGTTTTGCACTCACTGAAGTTGCTTCGGGTTATAATCGTTTCAACACGATGAGCCCCGTTCATGGTGCAATGATCGCCTCAGCCATCATAAATGATGGCCAAATGCCAACTCCCTACTTGGTAAAAAATATTGAGAACGAAAACAATGAAAGTATTTACATCGGAGAATCACTCAATCAAGGACAGGTCATCACCCCTAAGTCAGCGGGCCTTGTCAAAGAAATGATGGAACAAACTGTTTTGTCGGGCACCTCTAGAAAAACATTCAGACAATTAGTCCGCGACCGCAAATTCAAAGAAGTAGAAATGGGTGGAAAAACCGGCCACTTCTCCGGAATGAATCCTAAGGGACGCACTGATTGGTTCATCGGTTACGCCTCTGACGGCGACAGTAAAATTGCTATTGCAACGATTACCGTAAACATTAAGAAATGGACCGTAAAATCTTCGGCACTCGGCGAGATGATGTTCAGAGAGTACTTTAAAACAAAAATTGAAGAGCGTCAGACTTCACTTTCTGAATCTTCAGCAACGCCGGCGCCCCGAAAAATCGCCAAATCAAAAAGACGTGGCTAGTTAGACATCAACCGTATTCTAAAATTCAAATGTAGCAACGACCGGGCAATGATCAGAACCGAGTTGTTGCATCAGAATTTCGCAGGATTTAAGATTTTCAACCAATCCTTCAGTCACACAGATATGATCAATTCTCCAGCCCTTATTCCGCTCGCGAGAAGCTTCGCGATAAGACCACCACGAATACATTTCTCGCTTTTCCGGGTTTAACTTACGGTAGGCATCTGTAAACCCGATTTTCAAAAATTGCTGAAACCATTCCCGCTCTTCCGGCAAAAAGCCCGATTCTTTCGACAACCTCGCCGGATCATGCACGTCAAAGTCGAGATAGCCGACATTGTAATCTCCGACAACAATGATCTGCTTACCTTTTTTCATTTCAAATTTAAGATGCGTAATTAACTCTTTCAGAAAGGTCTGTTTAAACTGATGCCTCTCTTCTCCTGAACCGCCGTTTGGAAAGTAGATATTGTATAAATCAAATTCAGCATGTTGAGTCCAGACGATTCGACCTTCTTTTTCATAGGCCGGATTGTCAATGCTTGTCGTCACCTTTTTTGGTTTCTCCCGCAAAAATGTTGCCACTCCCGAATAGCCTTTGCGCTCCGCCGACGACCAAAAATCAAATTCATAGCCGAGGCTTCTTTTAGAAGGCTCTACTTGCTCTTTGTGTGCTTTGGTTTCCTGCAAACACAAAATATCCGGAGCTTGATCTTTTACAAACTGACTGAGCCCCTTGTCGTGACTAGCTCTTATGCCGTTAACATTCCAAGTAGCCAGTTTAATAGTTTTTGCTGATCCGATAGTTTTCATTGTTTATATTCCTTGGCTGTGGCAACAATAATTGACCATGAATTTGAAATCAAGATTCGTTTCTTATCTGACTGAAAAATACCCCAAACTTGAAACCAATTTACTAGATCCGTTGATTTCTGACCAGCTCTTGTCTCCATTTCAGGTATCACTATCCACCGTGCAGATCAAATCCATTAAAAAAGAAATCAGCTCCTACTGGGCTTTGCGCAACTGGGGCGAACAAAACCTAGTTTCGAAGTTTGACAAATATCATTTGAGAAAACCTGCAAACAATGCGGTTTGTATGAGTTATGATTTTCATATTAATCCTGCGGGTGATCCCGAGCTCATCGAAATAAACACGAACGCCTCATTCTTAGCATTGGGGCTCGAACTTTATTCGTTTCTGAAATTGCCGAATCCGGTCGGTGCTTTCAATGAAAACGAACTTATTGCAATGTTTCAGGAAGAAATTCGGCTCTGCGGCGGAAAAGAAAACTCCGTCGCCATTATCGATGAAAATCCCGAAGGACAAAAGCTCTTTTCAGAATTTCTGATCTACAAGCATTTGTTACTCAAACATGGAATAAGGTCTGATATTTACGATATCAGTGCGGCCGATGAATTCAAAAAATTTTCGCTTGTTTACAACCGCTACACTGATTTTTACTTGCAGGAAGAAAAATCGTCCGCAATTAAAGAACTTTTTAACACAAATCAGTTACAACTTTCGCCCCATCCTTTTGAGTATTTTCTCTTAGCCGATAAAGAAAGACTTCTCGATTGGAATAACCAAACTGAAATTGAAAAACCGAAAAGCTTGTTGAAAACTTTTGATTTGGGCGTTGAAGAAAAGAGTGAAATTTGGTCGCAACGCAAAAACTTATTTTTCAAACCCAAACACTCTTTTGGCGGAAAACAAGCTTATAAGGGCACTTCCATCAGTCGCAAAGTTTTCGATGAAGTCTCAAATTTAAACTTCATTGCCCAGCAGTTATCAGCTCCCGCACTTTTAAAAATTGAAATGGACGGACAGTCACTAGAAATGAAGTACGACTTACGATGTTTTGCTTATAAGGATAAACTGCAATTGATTATCGCAAGAATATATCAGGGTCAGATTACGAATCTAAAAACTCCGGGTGGTGGATTTGCCTGTATCACTAGTAGCTAATTTTGCATTGACCTGCGCACAACTCAAATATCGAATTCCGGCCTGTAGGTAGAGGTCATCGGTTCCTAATTCTTCCGCGTTATTACATCGGCTATAAGTATAAACCTCAACCACTTCTGAGTTTTTTAGTTTCGCATAGTTTCCGGTTTTAACTTTCACCGGGTTGAAAAATGCCACTTTTTCTCTTTTTACAGGGGCGTCTTCGGCATGAAGTTCAACATCAGGTTTCACACCGACCAATTGGGTCGAGTTTCGACTTGGCAGCAAATAAAACCCCTGAGTCTTATATAAACTGACTTTAGGGTTAAAAAGCCATTCTTCAGACTCTTGAAACGTACCTTTGCCAAAGGTCATCTCACCGATGACAAATGCACGTTTGTACTCCTGAAGGCCACCAGCCACCAGTTCAGCAGCACTGGCCGACGCGCTATTCACCAACACCACCAGAGGGCCATCATAGATGCGGGCTTCTGATGTCAAAACAACTTCGTTGGCTTTCGTGTGATCAAAATACTCAACGTAGTAAGCCTTTTTATTCTTTCCCAGAAAAAGTCCCGCAATACAGGCCGCCTCGTTCAATTGGCCTCCTGGATTATCGCGTAAATCAAGAATCAAACCGGCCGTTTTGTTCATTGTGGCCGTTTTTAGTTCGGCGGCAAGCGCCACACATGCACCACTATTAAATTTTGACAGCGTAATTAAGCCATAGCTTTTTTCGGCTTGTAACTCATTATATTGCACATGACTTAATTCACGGAACGTGCGCTTCACTTCAATATTCAACATTTCTTTTTTTCTCTGGATGACGAACTGATAGTTTGGCAGATTTTCATTTCTGAGTAGACCGGTCATTTCACCATAGGAGGCACCCGAAAGGTCAAGAGAATTTACTTTTAGAACTTTATCGCCGGCTTTCAAACCCGAAATTTCTGCATCTGAATTTTTTGAAATTTTCCGGATATAAAATTCTCCATTTGTTTTCTCGTATGAAATTCCGACAAAATATTTTGATCTGAGCAACTTAGAACCGACCTCATCATAAAAATTGGCAGGCATAATATAAGTATGAGGGTCTGAATAAACTGATAGAAAAGAATTAATTATCTGCGCGGCCAAGAAAGGTCGCCGCGATTCAATTTCCAGACTGAGAAGGCCATTGATTATTTCGGAAAAATTAATTTGAGACGTATGATTGGAATATAATAACAGCAGGTCCTTTTCTGTTTTTTCGTCGAGCCTTTCGCTTCTGTGTAATTTTTCTATTCGTCCATCAGCAAAATTCAATTTTAGATCAAATCTTAAAGTATTTTCAACAATGGCATTTAAGCAGGCTTTAAAATAAAGTTCAGAACTTTTACAGCTCGAATCAGAAATTAATTGAGCAATATCTTCAAAATCAATCTGTGTTTCCTGCCAGTAGCGCTCAATTTTTTTAGTATTTTCGTTGGTACCGGGCAGCAACTGCAGAGTCTTAGCTGAAAGTCCCCCGACTCCAGCTAAGACCATGCCTAGAATGAACCCCATAGCGGTAATAAATGCAGAAAACAGAATTTTCAAAAATTCTCCGATCAAAACTGTCAGTGACAAATTAAAGCAAGCCTCATGCCCGATAAAACGGTATTGGGCGCTCTTTTAGAGGGCTTTAACGACCCTAGGCTCAGATTTTGGGTATTTTTTTCAAAGATGTCCATTAGTTAGCATCGAAAATTCTTGCGCATATAATGTGTCATGCCAGATACTCTTTCGTATGATTATCGTAACCGGAGCCAATGGTTTTATTGGAAGCGCCATGATGTGGCAGCTCAATCAAACAGGCATAACAGATATTTTAGCTGTGGATTCAGTCAACTTGACCAGTCGCAACCTCTTAGCTAAGCGCACTTATTCGCAATTTTTTGAAGCTCACGAACTGTGGAGCTATTTAATGACTGACGAGGCAAAAAAAAATGTGACGTGGATTATTCACATGGGTGCCTGCTCTTCAACGACCGAAACCAACTGGGATTTTCTTTTTGCAAACAATTTTCAGTATTCGCAGAGAATTTTTGAATGGTGCGCCCAAAATCAGAAAAATCTTATTTATGCGAGCAGTGCCGCTACCTACGGGGCCGGTGAAAATGGGTTCGAAGACAATTTTGACTCAGAAAAATTAAAGCCACTCAACCTATATGGTGAATCAAAAGTGATCATGGACCGCTGGGCGCTAAAACAAATGGCCACTCCGACCAATTGGTACGGCTTAAAATTTTTCAATGTCTTTGGCCCGAACGAATATGAAAAGGGCTCGATGGCCAGCGTGGCTTATAAAGCCTATCACCAAATAGAAAGCACTTCAGAATTGGGCTTATTTAAGTCGTACAACCCGCAATTCGAAGATGGTAAACAACTCAGAGACTTCATTTACGTTAAAGATGTCGTTCGCTGGATCGAAGAACTTATGGAAAAAAAACCTTCAAACGGCATATACAATATGGGCTTCGGTAAAGCTCGCACTTGGCTGGATATGGCACATCCTTTATTTGAAGCGCTCAACAAAAAAGAAAAAATAAACTGGCTTGAAATACCCGATAATATTAAAAATCAATATCAGTACTTTACAGAAGCCAATATGCAAAAATGGCTTTCGGCCGGATTATCACAGCCTCAATGGCCTTTAGAAGCCGCAATTCACGATTATGTAAAAAATTACCTCAGTCAGAAAGACACTTGGTTGTAATCAAATGAAGTTTTTGCCGCCGCACCTGCAAAAATATGTTGTCGACCAGGACTACGAAAAATACACGGCACGAGATCAGGCCGTTTGGAGATTTGTACTTCGCCAACTCAAAAGTTTTTTGAGCAGCAATGCCCATAGTAGTTATCTTGAAGGTCTTGAAAAAACCGGAATTGAAATCGAACAGATTCCACGAATTGAAAATATAAGTGCCCAACTAGAAAAATTCGGCTGGAAAGCTTTGCCGGTCAGTGGATTTATTCCACCGGCAGCTTTTATGGAACTTCAATCTCTCAGTATTCTTCCAATAGCTTCAGATATGCGGTCGATAGAACATCTGGAGTACACACCGGCACCTGACATTGTTCACGAAGCCGCCGGCCATGCTCCCATAATCGCTGATCTCGAATACGCAACCTATTTGAAACAGTATGCTCAAATAGCGAAAAAAGCTATTATCAGTAAAGAAGATCTCGATCTCTATAAGGCTATTCGAGAACTATCTGATATTAAAGAAAATCCGAGTTCTACAAAAAACGAAATTAGCGCTTCTGAGGAAAACCTCAGTAAAATATCGAAATCTATGACATTTGTTTCTGAAGCGGCCGAATTGTCTCGCATGAACTGGTGGACTGCAGAGTATGGATTGATCGGCGATCTAAAAAATCCGCAGATTTTCGGAGCCGGCTTACTATCTTCCGTTGGCGAATCCAGATCATCGCTATCTGATCGAGTCAGAAAAATTCCTTTGTCTCTCGATTGTATACGACAAACTTATGACATCACCGAGCCACAACCACAGCTTTTTGTTGCAAAAGATTTCAAGCACCTCTCAACAGTTCTGGAAGAACTTGCAAAGACGATGGCTTATCGAATAGGCGGAACCAAAGCACTTGAACGTGCAAAAGCTGCAGCAAGTATTAATACTGTCGAACTTAATAATAAAATTCAGATCTCGGGTGTTCTGAAAAATTTTATTTTAAATTCGGAAGGCCTGCCGATTTATTTGCAATTCGAGGGCCCAACTCAGCTCGGTTTCAACAACAAGGAAGTTACCGGACACGGCACGAGTTACCATCAACAGGGCTACGGCACGCCAATCGGAGAAATCATTAGACCGCAATTTTCTGATTTCAAAATTGGCGAAATCACAGAGGTCGTTTTCAGATCAGGCGTGACCATCTCAGGTATTTTGTCAAAAATAGTAACGCTTGGAGACGGCGCCGCCATCCTTTCATTCGAAAATGCCACTTGTAAGAATAAGAATGAAATTCTCTTTCTCCCTGACTGGGGCACCTTTGATATTGTTACCGGCATTTCCGTTAGTGCCGCTTTCGGTGGACCAGCAGACCGACTGGCCTATGGGGATTTCGAAGATTTCATCGCATCAAAGATTGTAAGACCGATTCATTCAGAAGAACAAAAAAGACTGTTTACTTATTACCAGGATGTCCGCAACTTAAGAAACTCCCAACAATTCTCAGAAGAAAAACTGAACGAACTTTTTCACCGATTCTTAGATAATGCTCCGACTGAATGGCTGCTTTTTTTAGAATTATCAGAAATGGCTCTTAAAGCTGGAATAAGTCCTAAAAATTACGAAGCCCAACTTTCAAAATTGAACCCGAAAGATCTCATTTCAGAAGGTCTTAAGTTAGCTTATGCGAAATATTGACCTACGAGTCGTTCTTGTTAGATCACTTTATGAACGAAACATCGGTGCCACTTCAAGAGCAATGGCAAACATGGGCGTCTCAAAACTTATTCTGATTGCGCCCCAATGTGAATTGACAATTGAGGCTCAAAAAGCCGCTGCCACCGGCCAGTTCGCTTTGCAAAATAGAAGCGTTTATGCAAACTGGGCCGAATTTTATGAAAATGAACCCCGAGGGATACAAATTGCGACAACGGCCCGTGACGGCCGCGGACGCCAAGTAGAAGATCTTGCATCCACATTGACTAACATCAAAGACACTCATCCGGAATTCAAAAAAAATTCCGATGATGCGTTTGTTATTCATCTCCTTTTCGGTCCGGAAGATTGGGGGCTCAGTACTGAAGATATTCAATATGCAAATCACTGCTGTTCAATTCCTATTTACGGCGACAACACCAGTTTAAATCTGGCTCAAGCTACACTACTGGCATTATTCACATTTCGCGGAGTTTTCGGCGGAACAAAAGCCAGATTCGAAGGACAACAACAAACCCGTGCAAATCAAAAAAAACCTATCCTGTTTCCCGATGAAACACTAAAACAATGGCTTGCCGAAATGAATATCAGCCTGAGTAAACGTAAGATGAATATTTTTACGGTTTTAAGGCGAATGCTTTTACAAAATTCGCCGTCAGAAAAAGAATTTAGAATTTTAGAAATTGTATTGCAGCAAAGCATCCGGAAAATGAAAGACGTAAAGAAAAAACTTTAGCCAATAAGATCCTGCAACTCATGCAGCTTAGTTATTTTACTATCGATTAAAATGACTTCTTCCGAGATTTGCTCACCCTCGTGATTCAGAAAATCAATTTCTTTTATAAGCCCGGTCGCATCCGATCCGACCAAAACCAGATTCTCAATAACGCTATTGACCTGTTCAATCTTAATTTTGATTTTTTCAATCGACTGATTCATTTTTTTTCGTTTAGTACTCAGTTCCTTTTTAATCGCTTTAATCTGATCAATCGTTAAATCAGAAGATTTCATCTGATTTATAATAAGATCCGGCTCAAGTTTTTCTTCAAGAAAACTGTGCAACAACAAAGACCACTCGCCACGAAGCCCCTGGGGGCTACTAATTCCATCGTTCATAATTGGTATCAGTATATCACAGGTTTTCTGCGTAAATTAAATTGCATCAGGTTTGTTTTTTTCGCGACGCCGCAAGCGCTTGAATTTGCTAATCAAAAAAATTTTGAAATAATGCGTTCAGGACCTTTGACCAGCTTGACAGGTTTTTTAAACGCCTATTTTATTTCTTTTGCCATGATTTCCAGTAATCCAGAATTTCTACTGACTCAGAATTACTATCGATTTGTAAAGCTTCGCGAGTATCGATCATAACGGCAACCTCGTCAGTGAAGGTTTTTTTTCCCTGATTTTCAAATGCCTTCGGATGCGGTCCATGCGGGAAACCAGCCGGGTGCAGAGTCATCATGTTCGCATGTAAATTATCACGACTGAAGAAATTTCCGGCGTGATAAAAAAGCACTTCATCGAAGTCAATATTCTGATGAAAAAACGGAACTTTTAGCGCGTCATCATCTGTTTCAAGAGGCCGTGGCAAAAACGTACAGACAACAAATCCATCGGCCACAAATGTAGTGTGAGCCGAGGGTGGCAAATGCACACGATGAGATGTCATTGGCATCATGTCATCAATGTGAAGAGTAAACGGAAAATAATCGCCTTTCCATCCCACCGTATCATAAACACAGCTGGAATAAGAAAACTGCGTTACCGCTCCTGAACGTTTAACAAAAATTTCTTTTGATTCAATTTTAGCGTTCTTTTTGAACAGAATGAGTTCTTCCAAATTTGGTTTTCCGAAACTTGCCGGATCATAAAATGCGTTTTTGCCGACCATGCCGCGATCCGGTTCGCGATAAGCACTTTTATGAGATTCAATTATTATAAACTGAGTTCTTTCTTCAAAGACGAAGCTGTGATGTAAAGACTTCGGAATATTAATATACGATCCAGGTCTGAAATTTAAAATCCCATACTCGGTTAGAACAACACCTTTTCCGACATGGCAAAATAAAAGTAAGTCTCCATCCGCATCCCGAAATGAATTCAGCAAGTTCTGGCTGCCGAGCACGCTCGCATCGTTCCACGAAGAATAAATCGTTACATCGGAATTGAAAAAAAGTCTGTTCCACTTTCCTGATTCGCATTTCATTTCAACCAAATCGTAAAGATGTGGGCGCAGAGGGCCGACAATATTGGTCCATTTGGTTGACGCTTCAGGTTTAATCAAGTGTGAAACTTGACCAAAAAATCCTTTGCGACCTTGCTCTTCTTCGTAACAACCTGCCGGAATACCCTTATGGCCCTGAGTTGTGTGTTTTCCTTGTGAGTACTGATACATATGGTTTCCTGTCTATGAAATGTAGCCGCGTTCGCGTTGATCAGCTTCTATCGCGTCAAATAGAGCCTGAAAATTACCATCACCGAATCCATCATGTCCCTTTCTCTGAATCACTTCATAAAATATAGGGCCGATTACGTTTTTAGAAAAAATCTGCAAGAGATAGCCGTGAGCATCTCCATCGACCAGAACTGCATTTTTCTGGAGGTTTTCAATGTCTTCACTGACCTGTGGCAATCGCTCAATCAATTTTTTATAATAAGTTGTCGGCGGAGGAGATAAAAATTCAATTTGATTGGCTTTTAATTTTTCAAGCGTCGGCAATATTTGAGCCGTTACCATAGCAATATGTTGGATACCTGAACCTTTATATTCTTCGAGGTATTCCTGAATCTGCGACTTTGTATCGCTCGGCTCATTAATAGGCACCGAGAATAAAGAACATGGCGAGCGCATTACTTTTGAAATGAGACCCGTTGATTTCCCTTTGATATCAAAGTATCTGGCTTCGCGAAAGTTCAGAACTTTGGTGTAAAAATCACACCATTTCTGCATCTCGCCCTTCGGAACGTTATTTGTAAAATGATCAACTATCTGCAATCCAAGTCCGACCGGAAAATGGCTAGAATTATTTTTAACTCTGAAGCGATTTTCATAGAGGTCTTCGTGTTTAGCCTGATCGATAAAGTAAATTAATGAATCGCCTATTCCATAAATGGCCAGATAGGGCGTTGCTCCGCGCGAGTCATGGTTTCCGTCATAAGGCTTGGCTCCGTTTTTAACAGCGGCCTCAAAAGCCCTTGTGGCATTTGCAACTCGCAATCCGGTAGAACATACACAGGCGCCATGAAGTTTAGAAAAAGAAGAAGCGAAAGTATCGGGTTCGGTATTTAGAATAAAGTTGATGTCGCCCTGTCTGAATAATTTTATATTTTTATTTTCAATTTTACCGGCTTCTTTAAAACCCAGTTTTGTAAACAAATTTTCAAAATGAAGTGCATCTGTTCCTGCATATTCAATGAAGTCGACGCCATATAACCCAATTGGGTTTTGTTCAGTAATTTTAGCTTTTGACCAATCAATTGTTAAAGACATAAATACTCCTCTAAGCGATGAATCTATCAACCTCAGGACTCGGGGTCAAAAAAAGGCTTACATTGTGCTTAAGGCCAAAATCAGAGTTTCGATTGGTTGTAAAATTTGGTAACCGCGGGGTCCGTAATAAAAGAGCGTGGACTCCATCTCACAATGTGCAATCCAGCCGGATCACGAAGCCGCGATAGGGCTACATAAGCATGGCCGGGCTCCCATAATGAACCCAGATCACACCAAAGTTCGTCAAGAGTTGCTCCTTGCGACTTATGAATGGTTGTGGCGTAGGCAAGGTTTACCGGAAACTGAATGACACTGGCCTTGACGTTGGCATCCGCATCCAAGAGTGAAAATGATATTTTTTCTACTTTGACTTCACGTCCGCCTTCTTTGCGTACTATCAAGTGGTCGGCCTCATAGTGAACAAGAGTGCCGCGGGTGCCATTCACCCAGCGCTTCTGCATATCATTTTTCAGAAAAAGTACTTTGCAACCGATTTTCAGTTTTAATTGAGCCGGTACTGGGGCAGATTTGCCCAGAAACTTTATGTATTTTTGTTCACCTAAGTAAATAGAATCAACCATATATTCAGGTTCATTAATTTCTGACAATTTTTTCTGATTATAAAATTCAGACTGATCTCGCTTCGGAAACAGACGTGTCCCCGGGTGATCCTCGTCGTGGTCCCGAGTTCTTTCAGTAAGAAAATTGCGAACCCGATCAGAAATTATTCCTTCTCGGACATCCGCTAAAACATTCAGAAATTCGTTATTTTGAATTCTTTGGTTCAATTTTAATTCACAGACCTGAAAATCAGAGCGTTGCCAAACTTCATTCAAGAAACACCAATCACGTTTTTGACCGAATTTAGCAACCGGAGGCAATTGTCCGAAATCGCCCACTGCAATAACGCGCATCCCTCCCCAGGGCAAAGTAGACTCACGGGCATGCTGCGAAACCAGCTCCGCAACCATCAGCGCGTCGCCGGGTATCATCGAAATTTCGTCTATAATTACGCCTTCGACTTTTTTGATTCGCTTTAGCGCAGCTTTATTTTCAAGGAGCCTTTTCAGAGTAGCTTGTGTACCGCCCTCCATAATACCGAGGCCGAAAAAACTGTGAAATGTGCGTCCGCCCAGCAAAACCGCAGCGGCACCGGTACTGGCCAAAATAGGCAGCTGCTTATCATCCTTATTTTTCATGAATTCACGAATGACATAGCTTTTTCCCGAGCCCGCGCCACCGGTCAAAAAGATATTTTCGCCAGATTCGCACATATCTAAAGCATAAATTTGTTCGGCTGATAAATGGCTCATTGCGGTTTGTTCGTTATCCATCATAAGAACCAATATTTTAATACCGAGCTTCACGAATAGCTAGACGAATTGGGCTAACAACTCAGTTTTACTTGCTGTGACACTTAGCATCCGTATAAAATAGTCAGTCTATGCAATATGAATTTAAAAACAAAGCAGCCAATCCAAGCTTTCCTCAGATTAACGACGTGACCCCTCAAGAAGTTTTAGAAGCATCTCATCAATTGAAGTTGATCGATGTGCGCGAAATTTCAGAATTTTCTGGAGAACTCGGACATATTTCACAATCTGAACTGATCGTTCTTTCGACATTACCTGCTAAACTAGCGTCAATTCCAAAAGATAAGCCCATTGTATTTATCTGTCGTTCGGGTGGAAGATCGGCACAAGCAGCGGCCTTTGCCCAATCTGAAGGCCTGACTAACGTCTACAACATGAAGGGCGGGATGCTGCTCTGGAATCAATTAAATCAACCAATAGAATAAATCTGAAGTTAAAAGATATGGATCGGAGGGCAAATTGCCTCAAAATAAAGTTTACGTAAATCGCACCCTGAACCTGAAAAGAATCAAGTACATTGGACTCGACATGGACCATACTTTGATTCGTTATAATACCGAAAATTTCGAGCGTCTATCGCATACAATCATAATTGAAAAATTGATTTCTCGAAAAAATTATCCGGATGCAGTTAGAAAATTGCAATTCGATTTTAACTTCGCACTCAGAGGTCTGGTTGTTGACCGTAAAAAAGGAAATCTTCTCAAGCTAAATCGCTATACGGCCATTCGTAATAGTTTTCATGGCTTAAAACCGCTGGATTTCAAAGTTCACCAGAAAGTTTATAAATCGACCTACATTGATTTAAGTAAATCTGATTATCTCGCAATTGACACCAGCTTTTCATATTCATTGGCCCACGCCTATTCGCAGTTAGTTGATTTAAAAGAAAATGAACCTCAGTTAAAACTGCCGGATTACGGTCAGTTGGCTGATGACGTGCTTGACGCTCTCGACGAGGCTCACCGCGACGGCTCTTTAAAAAACGAAGTCAGAAAAAATCTGGCCCATTACATTATTAAAGATCAGCAAGTGGTTCACGGTCTTGAAAAATTCAAAAAGCACGGAAAAAAGATATTTGTTCTGACCAATTCCGATTTTTCGTATTCGAAACTTCTACTCGATTATGCAATTAATCCTTT
>JAYVIY010000052.1:0-30347 GCA_043769795.1 Pseudobdellovibrio sp.
GGGCTAAGGCGTGCGACGACATTTTCAATAATTCCATTAATATCGGCGGTTTCTTTAAGGATTTTAAAGTCCCGCGATTCGACTCTGAGAACTTTTAAAATAGATTGAATATATCTATTGAGCTCTTCCGAATAATCTTTGAGGCTCAGTAAATCTTCCTTAAGCTCTGGCTCAAGTGACCCTTGTGAAAGCACTCGATCAAGCACGGCCTGAATCTTGGCTATCGGGGTTTTCAAATCGTGGCTGATAAGACTGACAAAGTTATTTTTGAGTTGTTCCAACTCCGCCAGATAGCTTTGCTGGTGTTGCAGACGGGCAATGGCCTGTTCGATTTTCAGAGCCTGATGGCCAATAAACAACACCCAGACCAGAATAAATAAACTCAACGAACTCATGATCGGAATCCATATATAAAGACTGTCAAAAACCCACGCCGAAAAAGCCGCAGTGAGGGTGGCAAGCCATATTAAGAAGAACAAGGCAATGGTCTGCGGGTAGTGTGAAATAATCAAAATGGCAAGACAGGTCAGTAAGAGCAGAAAAACCGAATAGGCATAGCTTGAGTATTTTTTTATAAAACTGTTCGTGATCAAATTTTCTGTAACAATTGCCCAGAATTCATGGCGCGACAAAAGGCCTATCGGAGTCTGAATCTGAGAATTGTTTGATTTTTCAACTCCGATCAAAACAATTTTATCCTTAAAGTAGTCTTTCGGCAGGCTGCGGCTTAAAGCATCTGAAAAAGAAATCTCCGTAAAAAGCTGATGACCTTTATAATTAATTATCGGGAGGCTTGCAGCGCGATACTTTGGTAAGTTGCCGCTGAGTCTTTCGGCCATATTCGGGATGGCATCCGGAGTTAAAATTAAACGTCTCACTATTCCATCGTCATCTTTTAGAGTGTCAATATGAGCAATGTTTGATTTATCCGCCTTCGTAGCAATTGGAAGTGAAAGCTTTTCAGGTAAGCTCGAATTAGCTGACCAGATGACCCGCGGGTCTTTAAAACTGATCGCTTCCTGCGCGCTCAATCTTACCTGTCCGATATTATCACCGAAATAAAGCGTAACTCCGACCTTTGCCGGATTTTGATCAAGGACTTTGGTTAGAAGTTCTCGCCAGAGATTTCGATCCCAATAGAAACTATCGCTCAGGTCCGAAAGTTCATTGGTGTTAATTAAACTGCTGGTTTTCAGGTCATACATTTTAGAAAATTCAGAGGTTTTTAGTGTAACCAAAACAATTTGCTGTGAAACCTGCTGTTCACCGCGAAGTTGAAATCTGATATCGTAGTTTCCGCTTTCGTCAAATTTAAGAAAAAATATAGAAAAAATCCAACAAATAAGAGCCCTTAGCAAAAATCCGCGCTTTTGGTATAACCAACGCATCCAAATAGAGATTCTTGAAAGAGATTTTTTCACGCG
The DNA here is from genome assembly GCA_043769795.1 of Pseudobdellovibrio sp. Classification (GTDB taxonomy): domain Bacteria; phylum Bdellovibrionota; class Bdellovibrionia; order Bdellovibrionales; family Bdellovibrionaceae; genus Pseudobdellovibrio. The sequence continues at coordinate 1,425 of JAYVIY010000052.1, forward strand.
ATGCAAAAATAGCGAATTTCTGTCGTTATTTCAAGTGGTTAATAGGTAAAATGCAGCATGGAATGGATTCGATCACAAGAACAGGCAATACCTCACTTTAAATCCTCAGTATTGACTATAGGCAGTTTTGACGGAGTTCATCTCGGTCATCAAAAGCTTTTAAAAGTTCTCGTCGAAAAAGCCCGAGAAAATAATACAGACTCGATCGCTTGTACCTTCAGACCACACCCCCGCACCATCCTGAAACCTAACGAGCCCCACCACAGACTTTTTGATTACAAAGATCAATATGAAATGATCTCAAAACTCGATATTTCATTCCTTATTGAAGAAAAATTCAGTAAGGATTTTTCGTTAATGAGTGCCGAACAATTTCTTACAAGTTACGTTGAGAAAATTTTTAATCCGGTTCATCTCGTGGTGGGTTACGATTTCAATTTCGGGAAATCTCGTGAAGGAAATATCGATTTTCTTAAAAATTATTGTGTTAAAAAAAACATTGGTCTTAGTGTCGTTGCGCCTTACGAGCTCAACGGCCAGATCGTTTCTTCAAGTCAGATTCGAAATTTTCTCGAACACGGGGATCTCAAAAAGGCCGAAGAGTTTCTCGGAAGGCCCTATTACCTTCGCGGCCCGGTACGGTTGGGGTTTAAGAGAGGTCGAACGATCGGCACACCCACAGCCAACATCAGTCCTGAAATTGAATTTGTACCGCGCAAAGGCGTCTACTTCACTTGGGCCTATCTCGAAGGTAAAAAACTTCCTTCAATCACCAATATTGGTTTTAACCCGACATTTGAAAATTCAGACTCTTACCTCAGGGTCGAAACACATATTTTTGATTTTGACCGCGATATCTACGGAGAGCATCTTAGAATTGAACTTGTGCATTTTCAACGAGATGAAGCTAAATTTAATTCGATAGATGCTCTGAAACACCAAATTGAAAATGATGTCAAAGCCGCACGAAAATTTTTCGGTATCTGATGAAGTATAAAATATTTGATTACTCAATTCAGCGAAATATTGCAAAACTCGAAGGAGCCTCGGTGCTGGGGTCTTTCGAGGTGCAGCCCGATGAGCCAATCACGCCTGCCGAGCTGCTTGACAGAAAATTCGATGTGATCGAAATCGACGGTGAGCAGTACCAAGAGTTCACCGAATTTATACCTGTTGTCGACTGGAAAACCAATACGATTGCATCGGCCGATTGTCTTATTTTAAAAAACAATACATATCTTCCGTTTAATCTGCTCGCTGAAACTATTGTGCGAATTTTGAAAAAAAATGTAGGTCTCGTGAACTCGCAGCGACCGGTTATCGTGATCGGTAATAATTATTTTATATTTAGCGTGGTCACCGAACTTGCTCTGAGCGGATTTGTAGATATTATCGTTTCTCCGATTCAATCTGATAAAAAAGAAACCGAAAATCTTGAAAAACGCATTAAGAAATTATTTTTCAATCTCAATATGAAGATCGTCGAAATAGGTGATATCACTTCGGCCGAGCAAAATGCTTTTCTCATGATTTCGAATTTTCCCCGCGAGGTGAATAAATTTGCTTACGAACTGCTGATTTACTTCAATTACCTATCAGAAGGGGCGGTTTTCATAGACTGCAATTCGATTAACGACAGTAGTTTAGTTGAAGATGCAAGAAAAGCCGAGATCTTCGTGATCGATGAAGTTGAGGTTCTCGAGAATAAATATGATTACCTTACCGAATTATTGAAAATCTCACCCTAAGTCTAGTTACAAAAAACGTCACACTAACTAAAATAAACTCATGCTACCGAATAAGTTGGCGGAAATTTTAGTTAAACAAGGGTTATTGCGGCCGGATCAGCTGCAAACCGCGTTAACAGAAATAATACGGACAAAAAATAGATTAGGGCCAACACTGGTCGCCATGGGATTGCTTAAAGATACCCAGATCTTACGGGCACTTGAAAAGCAATTTGTATTACCGGGCGTCGATGTTTCGCAATTCGATATTGATTCGACGATTACCACAATGGTCACCCGTGATTTCTGTGAAAAACACTGCATCATCCCTTTGTCGAAAGCCGGCACCACTTTAGTAGTGGCTTTTTCTGATCCGAGTAATTTGCAAGTACGTGACGATCTCCGTTATTTAACAAAGTGCAAAGTGCAACCGGTGGTCGCCACTGAATCTACCATTTTGCAGGCAATTTCAAAGTATTATTCACTATCAACCAATGATCTGGTTTCAAAAGGCGATGAGGCCGAAAATGAAATCAATGTCCTTACAAAAAACACCTCGGTCGAAGTGGGAAGTAACGCCGTTGACGACGCCCCGGTAGTTAAGTTCGTTAACGGAATTTTGCTTGAGTCTATACGTCGAAGAGCCTCGGATATACATTTTGAAATTTATGAGAAACGCTATCGAGTCAGATTCAGAATCGATGGTAATTTAATTGAAGCGGCATCGCCTCCGGCATCGTCCGGTCCGGCGATCAGTTCTCGTATCAAAATTATTTCCAAAATGGATATCGCCGAAAAACGCAAACCGCAGGACGGGCGCCTGAAAATTATATTAAACCGGGAAAACCGCGAAATGGATTTTCGTGTTAGCTCGGTTCCCACGATGTGGGGAGAAAAGATTGTCATGCGTCTTCTGGATAAATCAAATCTACAGCTCGATATGACGAAGCTTGGTTTTGAAGAAGACGATCTGAAACTTTTTAAAAATATGATTAATCAGCCTCAGGGTATGGTTCTGATTACCGGCCCAACGGGTTCCGGAAAAACCACTACAATTTATTCTGCATTGGCAGAACTTAATAAAGTCGATGTTAATATTAGTACTGCGGAAGACCCCATCGAGTTTAATCTTGAAGGAATTAATCAAGTTCAGATGAATCCAGACATCGAGCTCAATTTTTCTACGGCGCTGAGAGCCTTTCTGCGGCAAGATCCCGACGTTATCATGGTGGGAGAGATTCGTGATCTTGAAACCGCAGAAATTGCATTTAAAGCGGCCTCGACCGGTCACATGGTGGTCAGTACTCTTCATACGAACGATGCTCCGACAACAGTTACACGACTTACCGAAATGGGTGTGCCTTCGTACCTGATCACTTCAACACTTAATCTGGTGGTGGCGCAACGGCTGTTAGGAAAAAATTGCGAGTCATGCAAAGAGCCTTTGAAAGTTCCTGATTCCGCTTTGCTCGACATCGGCGTCGACGTTGGCGATGTAGTTAATTACACGCTTTTCAAAGGTAAAGGCTGCAATGCCTGTAACAACACTGGAATAAAAGGACGACTGGCCATATACGAGTTGATGCCGATCAATGAAAAGGTGAAAGATGCCATATTGAACGCGGCTAGTGCCGTGGAACTCCGAAATATTTGTCGGGAAATGGGATTAAAAACTCTACGTCGAAGTGCACTTCTCAAATTGGCTCGCGGTCTCACCACCATCGAAGAAGTAATTAATGCTTCAGTGAAGGATACCCTATGATTGAAAATCTTCTTGAGCAGGCGATTTTTAAGAACGGCCATGAAATTTCTTTTATACTTGGGCATAAAATTCTTTCGAAGTCCGGTCAAGACTGGAATGAAGTGAAGGGTGACCCTCTTACAATCAGTGAATGGGAAGACCTGAAAGATCTTTGTCTTATTGGTAATGAAAAAGTGCAGCTCGAAACCAAGGGTTTTGTCGGTGGCCTCTACGAGTCGGAAAGTCACAGTTGGAAATTTACTTTTGTCGAAAGAAAAGACTGCTTCAGGGCGCATCTGGCATTGCTTAAGAGCCAGGAAGAAACTCTTTCACAGATTGAAAATCCACTTTTCTGGGAAACCGTAAAAAAAAGTAAAGGCCTTTTTATAGTGGCCGGCGAAAGAAGGCAGGGTAAAACAGCACTCGTTCGGGAAATAATTTTAAATGATCAGCAAAACAAGCTTTCCTTAGTCGGCGTTCACGCCTCCTTGCAAAGTCAGGACTGGCCACAGATTGATTCTGTTATCCAATTAGGTATTGATACTTTAGAGCTTGATTTCAATCACTTCATTTATGAAGGAATCGAACGCATCATCGTCGATGCAAACAGTATAAAGAACTGGAAAAAATGGATTGAAGTGGCTGAGTCCGGTCAATGTGTCATTCTCACACTGAGTTCGAATTCGATAAAAACAATTCTCAGCAAATTAACCGCAGAACTTGACCAGAACAGCTGTGAAAGGCTTTTTAACGTGCTCAACGGTGTTATCGTCCAGAAATTGGTCGGAGCGCAGTATTTTCCCTGCAGTGAAATTTTAGTAATTAAAGAAAATCAGAAAACCATTCTCCAAAATTCCTTAATCAGCAAATCGATTTCCTCGCTGAATCTGACTGCTGAGTTTAAAGAATCTTATCAGTCATTGAACCAAGCCATCATTCAGAAATTAATTCGTCGTAAAATTGATGTTCAATCGGCTTTTGAAGCCTCGGACAATCCGGAGTTTTTAGATACAACATTAAAGAAAATGGGACTGTAAGTGGCAAATTACAACTATCAAGCCCGTACAATAAACGGAAATCTCGTCAAAGGTAAAATCGATGCCAAAGATGAGGGTGAAGCAAAAATAAAATTGCGGGCCAAACAATTGGTTCCAGTGAAGGTGACTCTGGTCGGTGCCGATGACAGCCAAAAAAGTGATCTTGAAGATATTTTAAGAAAAGCTTTTGCTCCAAAGGTGGCTTCAAAAGAACTGAAAATTTTTACTCGTCAATTTGCTACGTTGATCAATTCGGGTATTCCCATCGCAGACGCCTTGAAAATTCTCTCAGAAGGGCAGATGAGTAAACTTCTCAAAGAAACACTTATGGATATACGGGAGTCCATAGACGTAGGTAAGAGACTGTCAGATTCAATGATCAGGCATGATCAAGTTTTCGATAGGCTCTATTGTAATATGATTCAGGCCGGGGAAGAAGCCGGAATCATTGACACCATTCTGTTACGTCTTTCGACATACATCGAAAAGAATGAACGAATTAAAAGTCAGGTTAAGGGCGCATTGGTCATGCCGGCGGTAATTTGTTGTGTTGCCATTCTGGTTATTACGGGAATTGTCGTTTTCATTATTCCGAAGTTTCAGGAGTTCTATGCGGGCTCGGGAAAGGCACTTCCGGCCCTCACTCAACTGATTGTCGATTTGTCGAGTTTACTGCGTACAAAGTGGTATATGTTCATTCTAGTTATTGGCGGTGTTATCAGTAGTATTCTTTATTACATAAGCACTCCGGAAGGTAAAAAAAATCTTGATGTCGGTATGATCCGTGCGCCGATCATCGGCGATGTAGTGCAAAAGGCGGGCGTGGCCCGGATGACGAGAACTCTTTCAACTTTACTTTCGTCAGGTATCGGCCTTATCGAGGCCATAGATATCGCATCAAAAACTGCTGGTAACTGGGTCATAGAAAAGGCGTTAGCTGACTGTAAAGAATCTGTAACAAACGGTAAACCCTTTCATGTTCCGCTTTCGCGCCAACCTGACATTCCCTTGATGGTGGCTCAAATGGTCGGCATCGGTGAGCAGTCGGGTACAATTGATACGATGCTCGGAAAAATTGCCGATTTTTACGAAGAAGAGGTTGAATCAGCGATCGGAGCAATGACCTCCTTAATTGAACCCATTATGATGGTTGTTCTCGGCGGAGCCATCGCCATTATTCTAGTTGCGATGTACCTTCCAATTTTCAATCTCGGAGACACCATTGGATAACGGTAAAAGGAAACGTAAACGGCTTGGCTGAAATAGTCGGATTTAATTTTTTCGAAAATTCATACTCGAGGCGAATTATTCGCCTCGTTACGCTATTCGTTTATTTTGTCCTGTTTCAGTGTCTTATTCTTTTGCAGAAACCATTTTTGCAGCTGGATTTTATTATTGTTTTTTATTTGGCCTTTGGTGGTCTGTTCGCTCACCATCTCGTTGAGCAAATTCGCCCTGAACGTGAAAAATTCGAAAAAAGCGGATTGTTCTCTTATGTTTTCGATTTTTTGATGCTCATCATGTTCATGAAGTATTTTCCCTATCTTTCAAGCTTCATTCTGGTCCTACAGCTATTTCTGTTATTTATAGCCAGTTTTGATCTTGATTTTTTTGAGCTTTCAATGCTGGGTTTTATTTCTTCACTGGGCGCTTCGATGATTAATCTTTCGACCCATCAGTCGGGTTCTATTCAGAGTATTCTGTCGCTCACGTTGTTTAATCTTTCATATCTTTCGGTCATCGTTGTTTCGCGTCAGTTGCGGGCCGAATTCTCTACTTTGCGGACGGATCTTACGCAAACCAGAAAGAAATGGCGAACTCAGGAAGAATTTTCAAAATCTTTGATTGAAAAATTGCCATTCGGTCTTGCGGTCATGCAGTCAAATAAAGAGTTTGTTATGCAAAATTCATACATTACAGATAAATTGCACCTCACCGACGGCCGATTGTCTGAATTGATCGAAACCTATAGTCAAAGAAGTTTGGGGCCTGTTTCAGATATTGTTTTTGATCAGCGAATATATAATTTTGATGAAACAAACTATTTTGATGAAGAGATAGATGAGAACCTGGCACTATTTCTCGTGAAGGATGTTACGGAGTTAAGGGTGCTCGAAAACCAAATGAAGCAAAATGAAAAACTGGCCGCAGTAGGAACTCTGGCAGCAGGAATCGCCCATGAAATCAGAAACCCTCTGGCTGGTATCAGTGGCAGTATTCAAATGTTGTCGCAGGATTCAACAGACCCTACCCAAAAAAAATTGATGAATATCGTTTTAAGAGAAATCGATAGGTTGAACTTACTTATCACTGAGTTTCTCGAATATGCTAAGCCTGCTTCGCCGCCCGATTCCGAAATCAACCTTGCTAAAGTGCTTGATGAAGTGTTGTCATCGCTGAAAGCCCACCCGGATCTTCCTTCAAACTTTCAATGGCAAATAGAATTAAAGCCTCTTCAGGTTCTGGGAATATCAGAAAAACTGAAGCAGGCCTTTTTGAATATTCTGATTAATGCTATTCAGGCATTAAAATCAGCTTCCATGCCGAAAATTATTGTTAGTCTCACTGAAAGCGGCAGCTACGCCAATTTAAGTATCAGAGACACGGGTCTTGGCATGTCAGAAGAAAACAGAAAAAAAATGTTCGAGCCTTTTCACACCACGAAGCCCAAAGGAACGGGGCTTGGGTTGGCGGTAACTCACAAAATTCTTGAGCTTCATAAGGGCCAGATTGAAGTGAAGAGTGAACTGAATGTGGGTACAGAATTTGTAATAAAATTCCCTTTAATAAAGGGTATTAATCACCGGGAGCGCGTATGAAATCAAGAATTTTAGTTGTGGATGATGAAGAGTCTATCCGAGAATTTCTGGAAATAATGTTAAAGAAAGAAAATTACGAAGTGACCACCGCCGAAGACGGATTGCGAGCTAAAGAAATTTTGGCTAAAAAGTCATTTGATATGGTGATTTCAGATATGCAAATGCCGAATGTGACCGGCATCGAACTTTTAAAGTTCGTCAAAGAAAACTACCCTGACGTCGTCTTCATGATGATCACGGCTTTTGGAACCACCGAAACGGCTGTTGACGCCATGAAAATGGGAGCCTACGACTACGTCACAAAGCCGTTTAAAATCGATGAAGTCAGATTGAATATCGCAAATGCCCTACGTTCTAAAAATCTAGAAACCGAAGTGCGAGTGCTTAAAAAAGAAATGGTAAAAGAATATTCTTTTCAGAATATGATAGGAAATTCGGCTCCGATGCATGCCGTTTTTGATTTAGTTAGACGGGTTTCTCAGGCGCCTACAAATGTGATGATCACTGGCGAGTCCGGTACGGGTAAAGAAGTTGTCGCGAAGGCCATTCATTATAACGGCCCATTAAAAGATAGACCATTCGTAACGATCAATTGCGGTGCAATTCCTGAAAATTTGATGGAATCTGAAATGTTCGGACATAAAAAAGGATCGTTTACCGGCGCCATCATTGATAAAGTAGGTCTATTCGAAGTGGCCGACGGCGGAACTTTATTTCTGGACGAGGTCGGCGAATTACCGGTATCAATTCAGGTGAAACTCTTGCGGGCCATTCAGGAAAGGATCATACGACGAGTTGGTGCCACGGAAGACCTGAAGATCGAAGTACGTATCATTGCGGCAACTAATCGAAATCTTGAAGACATGGTTGCAAAAGGCACTTTCCGTCAGGATTTATTTTACCGTTTGAACGTTATCGGAATCAGAACTCCGCCATTGCGTGAAAGACTCGAAGATATCGCCATACTGGCCCAGCATTTTCTGAAAAAATATAATGAAAAGCTAAATAAAAGTATTGCAGGAATTTCCACCGAAGCTATGGATATTCTTAAAGGTTATAATTACCCGGGTAATGTCCGCGAACTTGAGAATATGATTGAAAGAACCGTGGCTTTAGAAGCCGGTGCGACTATTTTACCAGAGTCATTGCCGCCCATCGTGAATACGCCTTCAGGCAGAAAAATGGCCTCAAGCAATGAAATTGAAATGGGCGAGAGTGGCCTCGAGCTAGATAAAGTCATAGGTCAAATTGAAAAAGAACTTCTGATTAAAGCCATTCATACTGCTGGAGGCGTAAAGAAAAAGGCGGCAAAGCTACTTCATATTTCTTTCAGGTCGATGCGGTACCGCATAGAAAAGTATAATCTTGGTGTTGTCGGCGACGACGAACTCGACGATGAATAGTCAAGTGAGCTAATATGAAAGTGGAGTACCTAGCCACATTTTTCTTTGCATTTTCACTTCTGCATAGTTTTTTAGTTTCCTATTTTGCGAAAATGGCCCATCGCTTTTCTAAAGGTTCAGCTAGTGAGGCTTTTCTGCATTTGCTTTCTGAAGTTGAAGTTGTATTCGGCTTTTGGGCTTTTTTATTTTTAATTTGTTGGGCCCTACTTGAAGGTGTTGCGCCAGTTATACAATACCAGCAATCACTTAAGTTAACCGAACCACTTTTTATTTTCTGCATTATGATCATCGCCTCAACCAGACCCATCATAACTGCTGCAAGACGAATCATTTTGTCGGTGAGCTTAGTTCTTGCGAAATTACTGTCAATCGACAGACTGACTATGCAATTATTTACTCTGATGAGCTTAGGGCCATTGCTTGGGTCGCTCATTACAGAACCCGCAGCCATTACGATTTCGGCCCTTTTGCTTTATCGCATGATTGATGAAACCAAAATTGAATCCGAATTACTATACGGCCTGATCGCTCTGCTTTTTGTGAATGTATCTGTTGGCGGGGCGCTAACCCATTTTTCCGCACCTCCGATACTCATCGTCGCGCAAACCTGGTCGTGGTCGTTGGCAGATGTGTTTTCGAACTTGGGGCTAGCTGCCATTTTCTCGGTGGTGATAAACTCATTGATCTTTACTTGTTTATTCAGAAAAAAAATCAAAACTTCACTTAAACTGATTGAGGCCGATGTTTATCGAATGCCAGGGTGGGTGATCTATTCCCATCTCACCTTTCTTGCTGCAGTGGTCGCAACCGCCCATTATTCGCAAGTTTTTTTCGGTCTCTTTCTGATTTTCATCGGGTTAGTAACAGTTACGAAGCTCTACCAAGATGAGCTTAAATTTAAAGAAGCTTTTTTGGTGGCTTTTTTTCTTTCGGGCCTGATCGTTTTCGGAACCCTCCAAAGATGGTGGATTGAACCTTTATTACTTGCAATGAACAACACCGCATTGTTTTTCGGAGCTGCGGCGCTGACATCTGTAACAGATAATGCAGCTTTGACCTATTTGGGCTCTCAGGTGAGTCAGCTTTCCGACTTTTCAAAATGGGCACTGGTTGCCGGAGCGCTTAGTGGCGGGGGGCTTACAATTCTTGCTAATGCGCCGAATCCGGCGGGCTATAGTATTCTCAGTTCAAAGTTTCCCGATTCCACGCTTAATGCCTACTTATTGTTTAAAGCGGCACTCCTGCCGACAGCGGTGGTGTTGATCTGTTTTTATATCAAATTATTTATTCTTGGTTAGCTTCGGAAATAATTCTTCCTGCGGAAGCACTCGATCTGTTGAAAAAATATCAATTCGAGAAAAATTTCGTATTTTATACTTAAGTGCTATTTCGATTTCAATATCGGTTTTTACACTTTTTTTCGTTTCAAAAATATATTGGTTTTGAACCAGAAAATATCCTCTATAAGTGTGAAGCGGTTGGATGGACGTATTGGCCGCTTTGAATTCGAGAACTTCATACATAGGAGGGTAGGCAAAACGATATTCTTCATTGTCATCAACTAGTAAATTAATAAAGCGATAAGTTGAAGTATCCATATCAAATTTAAGTTTCAAGTAAGCCACTTCTCGCAAATCAGGCCCGAAAGCCGCCGGCATGATCAACGACGTATTGTCCCAGTGCAATTGTTGTATTTCCTGTCTATTTTTATCCAAATAATGAATTTTCAGATTTCGGGGAAATGCCTCGCTGCTGAGCTCAGTGATTTTCAACACCTGAGAACTGTCTTCTCTAAGTTCCTTCAGATTCTTAAGGCTCACGAGCCAATTATCATTTACTCCGGATTGACTTAGACTTTCATTAAAATTGAATTTTTTACCGTTAGTCAATCGATACAACGAGTAATACGGCGTGGTTTGTTCCCAGTTCATTTCTTTCAGTCTGAACTTATTGGCCGTGCGGCCGTGTAAATAGTTAAACGGATCGCCTTCGAGGTTCACATTTTTTTTCAAAAACTTGTAAATAAATTCCTTATTTTTTAAAGTAAGCTCAAGATTATCATTGTTAGTATGGTGGGCGCGGCCCAGCAAAGACTGAGCTGCGAAAATCTTTAAATTAAAATACATGTAAAAACAGACCGTAAGCGTGATCAATAGCTTAAAAAGCGAATAGAATTTTTTCGTGTTCGCGATAAGATAGATGCCGTAACTGAGTGTAAAAAACTGCATCGGAAAAATGGCGAGGCCGTAACGATATGGAATGTTGGCTTTGTTCTTAAAGAGTAGAATCGAAATTAGAAATAATAAATTATAAAGTATGAAAAAAAGTTCAGGCATCCGGCGGCTTTTGATGTACTCGCGGATGACAGCCGCAAGTGATGCGACAAAAAGAGCTAGGTAAGCAACATATAGAAATCCGGCAATTCCTATCATTAGGTTTTTATTAATGAGGTTTAGTTCGCTAAATGTTTTGAAATAAAGCGAAAACAGATCGTAGTCCTGAATTTCTGTTAGACTCAAAGTCAGAGTGGCCGCTAAATCTGAAATTCGGTTTAAATAGAAAGAACTCAGACCATAAAGACTATTAATTTGATGATTGAACTGGGGAACAAAATCAATAATAAACCAGCAGCTTAGCCAAAGGGTTATAAGAGCAAATATTGAAGCCTGAATTTTTTTCACTTTGATATCCACATGCTTGAGCGAAAGAACACTTATTCCAAAAGCAAGATAAGCAATAAAGGTTGAAAGGTGCACTTGCATCCCGAGCACCGCGGTGATAGCAGCAAAATAGATATATTTTTGCCGGCTCGTGGCGGTGAATTTAAGCAAAAAGTAAAATTGCAAACAATTAAATAAAACCACCCATGAGGGGTTCCACATGTTTCGGCTTGTAAAAATAAAAACAGGCATAAATAGAAATAGAAGGAGAAAACTATTGAGCACATCATTTGAGTAATGCTTTCGAATTTCAGTGCTCAGCAGGTAAACCACTGAATAGAGCGCCACTAGCTTTGCAAGTAGCATAAAGTAAAGTGACTCGAAAAGTTGTAAGACGAAAAGTAAAATGTATAAGAAGGGGCCGGGTAAACGTTTATAATCCCAGCCAAGTTCGGGGCCGAGCCAGTTCCAGCTTAGTGATCTAAATAGATCGCGGCTCATGTGCCCGTTAAACCAATTGAGATCAAGATTTGAGATGCAGATAAAAAATGAGATGAGCAGAATGAATTCGGGAAATCTTTTTTTCACTCTTTAGAGTGTGGCTATCCCAAATAAAAATGGCAACTTGGGAGTTGCCATTTTTATAAAATTACTAATTTTTTTAAAACTAATTACTTCTTAGCAGCTTTTTTCTTACCTTTTTTAGCTGGAGCTTTAGTAGCGTCGCCAGAAGCTGAGTTTGCAGCAGCTGCAGGCATATCTTTTTTAGCGTCAGCTTTAGCCATTTTAACTGGAGCAGCAGTTGCAGCAGGTGCAACAGCAGCAGCAGGTGCAGCAGTCGGCTCAGTAGCAGAAGCAGCAGCAGCGAAAGCTAAAACGGCGATGATTGATGTTAATTTCATAGGATTCTCCTTAAATTGAAAGACGTTATTGTCTTTGTTGTTATTAATAGACTATCAGTACCATGTTAAGAAGTTATTAACGACTCATTAAAAAAAATTAATCTCAGTTTTGAAAATTAAACATAGTTTATCTTAATTTGAAAATGCGCTCCAGAAGCGCTTTCCGTCAGCAAATTCAGTTGAAACCCATGTAAATCGGCGATTTTTTTAGAGATTGAAAGACCTAAACCGAAGCCCGGCGTAATACTGCTCGAGTTGGCCCTGCTGAATCTATCAAAAATAGTGTGTCTTTTTTCAGACGGTACGCCGGGACCACTATCAATGATGTCAATTGTTGTGCAATTTGTGTCCCAAGTTATAACAACATTAATATTTTGCTTAAATGGAGAGTATTTTACGGCGTTTTCTAGAATGTTAAAAAAGAGATTATACAAAAGATCGGGGTCTCCGGGAACAGCCCGACGTTCTGAGTTTTCGATGATCTCAACTTTAATATTTATGTTTTTCTCATGGGCCATTTTCTGCACACGCACCACGGTATCGAGCAAAATTTCTTCGATTTGCAAATCTTTAAAATCGGTCGATTCATTGCCAGCATCAATTCGGGCCAGTAACAACATATCCTTAACGATTTTAGAGAGGCTATTGGTTTCGTGGAGCAGGCCCTTAAGAAAGACCGAGTCAGCAGCTTCGGCTTTAATCTTGAGTTCGAGCTCGCCTCGCAAAATGGTCAGGGGAGTCAAAAGTTGGTGAGAAGCATCGGCAATAAATCTTTCCTGAGACCGAAAGGCTTTTTCAATACGGTTCAACATAAGATTTTGAGTCTCGGCCAACTTTCGAATTTCGTCATTTGAATGCGGTAGCGGAATTCGATCAGAAAGATGATTGACTCCGATCTGTTCAATATTATTGATCAACTGTTTCACCGGTCGAAGCGCGCGAGACGAAAAATAAAGTCCGAGAAACACGGCCAGTAAAAGCAAAGAAGGCAGTCCGATCGCAATAATGCCATTTAAGCGTTCGAGCTGAGATTCAAAGGTTGTCATGGGTGCCGCTATTTGCAAAAAGATTGTGGCCGGGGCTAAATAGTTTATCGGAAAAGTAATTAGTCGATATGAATTAGCCTCGGCATCCGGAAATCCTGCCGTATCTTCGATTGTAGTGTAACTCGAATCATTTCCTTCTTTGATATTTTTTATTTGATTTCTAAATGGAAACTTAACCTTTCCCATATTGGCCGACTGTGAAAGTATTGCGCCGGTGGCGCTTCGTATAAGTATCAGTGCCGTACCTGAAGAAAAGGGGTAAATTTTCGCTTCTTCTACTTCGACTAGCAGATTATTTGAATCGCTGAACTTAATATTTTTAGAGACATCTATTGAGTAATTAAAAAGGGCATTGTCAAAATCCTGCAAAAGAGAGTCATTCAATGAGTAATAGATAATGCCCGAAAAGAGTATTGTAGTTGTTCCGAAAAGAATAACAAATAAGGCGGTTAGCCTTACTTTAAGACTAAGACTCTTTAAGAACGTAACCAATGCCAACCACAGTATGAATTAATTTTTTATTGTAAGGAGAATCTACTTTTTTTCTCAAGAGGTTGACGTAAACATCGATAACATTGCTTTCAGAGTCAAAATCAATGTCCCAGACATGCTCGGCAATGGAAACCCGACCGAGTGGCCGCTCCGGATTTCGTAGAAAGTATTCTAGCAATGAAAATTCTTTTGCGGTTAAAGTGATCTCGTTGTTCTGTCGCTTTACTTTTCGATGCACCAGATCCATTTCGAGATCAGAAAATTTTAGTACTGAATTAAGGATATTTTTTGAGCTGCTTCTTCTGAGTAAAGCTCGCACTCTGGCCAATAATTCTTCAAAAGAAAAAGGTTTGGTTAAATAGTCATCCGCTCCGGCGTCAAGGCCGTTGACTTTGTCTTTGGTGGTCGAAAGTGCCGTAAGCATTAAAATTGGACCGATGTAACCGTCACGTCGCAAATGCCTGGCCGTATCGATTCCGCTCTGATCAGGTAACATAACGTCTAAAATCACAAGATCATATTCGCTGCTGGCCATAAATGATTCAGCGGCCGATCCAGACTCTGCGATATCGACGGAATAGCCCACTTCATTAAGGCCTTTTTTTACAAACTGAGAAGTCTTAGCTTGGTCTTCAACCACGAGTATTCGCATGCAGTTAGATTGCCTTATTCTACTTTTTCATGCAATAACTGACCAATGCAAAATAATATTTTATTAACTCAAACGGTTCAAAAAGGCGGGTGTGCAGCTAAGGTTGCGGCCACCGAATTGCGACAAATATTGGCGAAAGTTAAATTTCCTCCGGTTTTAAAAGAGGTCATCGTTGATGCCCATCTAATGGATGATGCAGCAATTATTCAGGTCAGCGATGAATTAGCTTTGGTTCAAACCCTCGATTTTTTCACGCCGATAGTCGATTCTCCCTACATTTTTGGACAAATCGCAGCGGCTAATTCGCTCAGTGATGTTTATGCCATGGGCGGCTTACCTAAGACCGCATTGGCAATTTTGGCCTTTCCGTTGATTTCAATGGATAAATCAATAATCGTTGAGGTGCTGCAGGGGGCTTCAGATAAGTTGGCAGAAGCCAACACGAGTCTTGTGGGCGGCCATTCGATTGACGACGACACACTTAAATTCGGGTTGTCTGTTTCAGGCTATGTTCATCCGCAAAAGATCTGGAAAAATTCGGGCGTTAAAATCGGAGACAAATTAATATTAACTAAAGCCCTGGGCACCGGCGCCGCGACTGCAGCACTGAAAAAACAAACGGTAAATGAATTAGATATCAAGTCTGAAATTGCTTCGATGTCTCAACTTAATAATATTCAATCTCTGCTTACGCCGGAACTTCTTAATTCAATTCATGCGGCGACTGATATTACCGGATTCGGTCTGGCAGGGCATGCTGTGCAAATGGGTCGCGCTGGTCAGCAAACTTTGCTAGTCGATTTCAGAAGCATTCCGGTATTTGAAAAAACAATGATTTATCTTGAAAATGGAAATCTGACTAAGGCTCATCGTACGAATAAAGAATATGTTTCAGAAGAGTTACAGGCTGATTCTTTAACTGAGCTGCAAAAGCAGATTTTATTTGATCCGCAGACCAGCGGCGGGCTGCTGCTTTCAGTCGAAAGCGGCTCGGCTGGCGCCGTACTAAGGGCATTACAGAAAAACTTTCACAGTGCAGCCCTTATCGGAGAAGTTGTGAAAACTGAAAGTGCGAGTAACATCAGGTTGCAAGTTCAAAAATGATAAAAACGCTGGACCTTAACGAATTAAAGCCTCTGCTTCTCAACGGAGTTAAAATAATTGATGTGCGGGCGCCGATCGAATATTCTCAGGGAGCTCTTCCGAATTCGGTCAATTTACCCATTCTCGATGATGACGAACGCGCACAAGTTGGGTCTTGTTTCAAAAAATCAGGCCAGGAAAAGGCCATCGAGCTTGGTCATCGCATTGTCTCAGGTGAAAACAAGGATGTTAAAATTGCGAATTGGATGGCCTTTATAAACGAGAATCCCCACGCCATTTTGACCTGTTTCAGGGGCGGACTACGAAGCCAACTGGCTCAGCAGTTTCTCGCTGATAAAAATATCGATATCAAACGTATTCAGCGGGGCTATAAAGAAATCAGACAGTACTTTATCGATGAAATAAATAGTTATGCCTCTAGGCAGTTTCCGCGGGTGCTCACCGGCAATACCGGAAGTGGCAAAACAACAATTTTGAAACAATCCGGACAGTTTTACCCGGTGGTGGATCTTGAAGACCTTGCAAAACACCGTGGTTCGGCTTTTGGTTCTATGAAAGAGTCACAGCCGGCGCAAGCCAGTTTTGAAAATTTGCTCGGTAGTGAAATTCTTAAGAGAAGCCAGACAAATCCAAATAGACGGATACTTTTTGAAGATGAGAGCCGACTTATCGGCCGAATTCATTTGCCTGAACTATTTTTTGAAAGGTTAAGAGCTTCACCGGTCATAAAAATGAACGTCACTTTAGAGCGTCGAATCGAAAATATTTTTACTGATTATATTTATCCCGAAGAAGCAATTTTCGAGAAATACGTAGGAGCCGTCACAAGAATTACAAAAAAGCTCGGTGGGCTCCGTTCCCAAGAGTTATTGAGTGATCTGGCTTTTTCGCGTAAGCAGTTCGTTGAAGAAGGTCTCTTAGTTTCAAATCGGGTCTGGATCGAAAAATTGCTCGTTTGGTACTACGACCCGATGTATACTTTTTCGCTCACCCAGCGCAATCCAAAAATTGAATTTCAAGGAAGCGAAACTGAAGTCATCGCCTTTTTAAAAGATTAGGTCCGAACAAGACCAGCACCGAGGTTCCGGTTAAAGCAAATGCAAACCATGCATTGGGGCTTATGTTCTCTCTGAAAATGAAGTAGGCAATTATAGAAGCGATCACAGGTTCAATGAGCTTTCCGCAGGTTAATAGGCTTAAATCCATATGTTTGACTAAGTAGGTGAAGCTGAAGTGCCCGAGAAATGTAGGTAGGCAAACGAGGCCTAGCACTGAAATCCACGAAATATCGCTGTATCCGGTGAAGTTGGCCCCTTTGCCAAGCGCAAATAAAGCGAAAAGTGAGGCACAGGTTGTGTAGTTTATTAAGGCATACTGAGTATTGTCATGAAAATGACGGGCTCTTTTTCCGGTAAGCATGTACGCCGCATAGAAAACGGCTGACAAAATAGCTGACAAATTTCCATAAAAACTTCCGGCGACCAGGTTTAGATTATGAGCAACCAGCAAATAGACTCCGCAAAGAGCTAAAAAATAAGAAATGATCAATCGCCGATTGAGTTTTTCGCCGAAAAAGGCAATCGCTCCCATTGAGGCCCAAACTGGATTAGATGAAAAGATAATCATCATGTTTGCAACCGGAGTATTTCGGGCAGCAAACATGTATGTCCAGAGGTGTAGAAAAAAGAAAAATCCTGAAGCGATTCCCCAAAAAATTTTCACATCGAGCTTTGGTTTTGAGAGCGGTTTTTTGAGCAAAATCCACAGTGCTAAAATTGAGCCCGCAATTCCTAAACGATAAAAACCGAGCACTTCGACCGGCATCTGATTGAGTTTTGCCCAGTTTGCAGCGGTTGAAAGCGCGAATAACGCTAAGAAATAAAGTAGTGTGTGCAGCATGTTATGTGTTTGAAATCCTAAGGAATTCGATCATGATTTGGTATTGAAGACAACATTTAAAGTTCACTGAAAGGAACATCAAATGAATAAACTATTAGTAATTGCAGCTGCAGGTCTTATGTTGACTTTAACTGCGTGTAACAAACCCGATCTTAAATCAGATAAAGGTCAGGCTTCTTACGCTATCGGACAACAAATCGGTAAAAATCTGAAAGCTCAGAATATTGAAATCGACGCTAAAACTTTAGCGGCTTCTTTAGCTGATGCAACAACCGGAAAATCTGAAATGACTGAAGAGCAAATCCAGAAAGCGATGATGAAGCTTCAGGAAATGGCGATGAAGAAACAACAGGAAGAAGGCGAAGCTAACAAAAAGAAATCGGCTGACTTCTTAGAAAAAAACAAAACAGCTGCCGGTGTAAAAGTAACCGCATCTGGTTTGCAATATTCTGTCATGAAAGAGGGCGACGGGCCAATGCCTAAGAAGGAAGACAGCGTTAAGTGTCACTACACAGGTACACTTATTGATGGAACTAAATTTGACTCTTCAGTTGACCGTGGTCAGCCTGCTGAGTTTCCGGTTGCCGGCGTAATTCCAGGTTGGACTGAAGCTCTTCAGATGATGAAGGTTGGTTCTAAATGGAAATTAGTAATTCCGCCAGAACTAGCTTACGGACCTGCAGGTCGTCCGGGCATTCCACCGAATTCAACTTTAGTATTTGAAGTTGAATTACTGGAAATCGTAAAGCCAGGAGCTAAGCCTGCGGCAGCACCTGCTCCGACTAAAGCTCCTAAAGCTAAAAAGTAAGAAGTAAAAAATATGAGCTTTGATTTTAAGAATGATCCTATAGATAACTTCTTAAAATTGTTTAAAGCGGCTCAAATCAAGGGAGTGCCAGAGGCCAACGCCATGGCGCTGGCCACCGTAAATAACGAAAATCAACCATCTGTACGAATTGTTCTTTTTAAAGGAATGAGTGATGGAGGGTTTTCGTTTTTTACTAATTACGATGGCCGAAAGGCCCGCGATATAGAAAACAACAATAAAGTCTCAGCCAATTTTTTCTGGCCGCATCTCGATCAGCAAATACGCATTGAGGGCGTCGCTGAAAAAACCTCACGTGAAGAGTCAGAAAAGTATTTTTCTACGCGTCCGCGCCTTAGTCAACTGGGTGCATGGACTTCAAAACAGTCGCAAAAAATAGAGTCTTTTGCAGTTTTCTCAAAGCAGTTTTCCGAAATAGAAAATAAATTTAAAACCGGAGTTATACCTTGTCCGCCGCACTGGGGTGGTTACCGTATAAAGCCCATTGAAATAGAGTTCTGGTTCGGCAAGAGCGGTCGATTGCACGAAAGATATGTTTACAGTAAAACCCAATCGGGTTGGGAAAGATTCTTAAGATCTCCTTGATGAAAACTTTAGTAACTGGTTTTAAACCCTTTCTCGGTGCAAGTGCTAATCCCAGTGAAATACTTGCAGGTCTTTTATCACAGAACTCAGAAGGCATTGATTCTTTAATTCTGCCGGTCGAGTTTAAAAATTCTTTTGAGATATTAAAAGACCATTTGCAGAGTAATGCTTATGAGAATTTGATCTTGCTTGGATTAGCCAGCGGTCGTAAAAATATATGCTTTGAAAAAATTGCTCTTAACTGGGTGCAGACTGAACACCAGGATGAAGCGAAGTCAAAGCCCCCAACAGGTAAAATAATCAGTAGTGAGCCATTGGCCGTGATGTCCTTGTTTCCGATCGACGAGATCTATTCAAAATTAAAAAGTGAAAACCATCTGGTGGAGATTTCATTTTCGGCCGGAACTTACGTTTGTAATGATCTTTATTTCCGTTGCTTGACTGGGATCAGCATAAAAACGGTTTTTGTTCATTTACCATTGATTGTTGAAATGGATCTGGAAACCCAGAAATCAATTTTGTTGCGAAGTTTAGAATTAGTGGACAGCCGTGGGCGCGACTAAATAAAATTCAGGAATTTCAATATCAAAGTTTTCGCCGCTCTCATCAACAAACTGAAAAAAGCCTTTCATCGAGCCTGAACTTGTTCTGAGCGGGCAGGCGCTATCGTATTCAAAAGTCTGGCCGCCGGTAATTTTCGGTTGCAAGCCCACCACGCCGGGGCCGCGCACTTCTTCGACATGACCTAAACCATCTGTGATGATCCAGTGCCGGCTCATCAATTGAGCGTTCGAACTTCCGGTGTTTTTGATAGTAATTTTGTAAGCGAAAAAATACCGGTGCAAAAGGGGGTCTGATTCCGATTCTACATAAACACTGGTAGAGGAAATGTTGAACTCAGAATTTTGCATTTTTTTAAGACTCATGTGATGTCAGGCTCTCATCAATAATCGAGCTTATCAAGTTTAAAAAAAAGCGGGTAGTGGTCAGATGCTAATTTTAGTTTATCATCGATGCTTTTCGGAATTGCAAGGGCTGAGCCGAATTCATCCTTGTATCGATAGACATGGGCGTGAGATTTTACAACTTTTTCACTGAGGTGTTTCGATACAAAACAATAGTCAATTTGCTTCCCCTCAGCGCGCCCACCATTTTTAATCTGATAAAATGTTGAACGCTTGTCGATACTTACATTGGCAAGCTCAAGAACATCCTCAAGATCAGTTCCGGAATAAATCGGTAAAAATTCGTTATCGGTATTGAGCTTTCCGGCAAAACCATTCATGTCGCCCGAAAAAATGATAGGAGTATTCGGATGGGCTCTCTTGAGTTCACTGTAGATTTCAACACAGGTTCGCAGTTCAGCGGCCCTTCGGTCGGTGCCTCCGGGATCAATGCGGTCAGGGTCTAATCTCGATTTAAGATGCGTTAATAAAATAATCAAAAAGGGTTCGTCTTTTGATTTTCTAAAGAGCTTGAGTTCGGCACAATCGCGTGAAAAAAACTGCGATTGGCCCTTTATAGGATAGCCCGTTTTTTTAGAAGTGCTCTCGTGTGGATAAAGATAATTCAACGGACGTAACCGATTAGAGGCAATATCAAAGAAAAAATTAACCTCTTTTCTGATTAAAAAACCCACATCAATATTGCGGTCTGAGTTGCCCTCCATCAAGGCGACATTATAGCGGTTGTCTAAAAAGAGTTTGTTGAAATTATTAAGCGATTCTATGCCGCCGACTTCACAGAGCATCATGATATCAGGAGAGTTTTCGTTGATGATTTCGGCAATCTGCAGGCATTTGTACAGAGGCTTGGGCTCATAAACAGATGTTGAAAGCTTTTGCCACTGCGCTTCTGTTAATTTGTGATAATGCTGCGGGACTTCCTGATCAAGCAGCAAGAATAGATTTTCTAGATTATAAAGACCCAAAGTTAGTTGCAGCAGGCCCTTGCTTTGAGTGTTATTGATTGATGCAATAGTCATACTTAAGGCACTATTGTAACTTATTGATCATCGTTAAGATAGGAGATTCAATGAGTAAGATTTCAGTTTTGAACTCGGGTTTTCAATTTGATTTATTTATATCAAACAAAGCAGCGCTAGGCGATAAAGCCAATGCCTATGTTTACCTCTTGCGAGCTGCAACGTCTTCCGCAAAAAAAATTGAAATCAAAAAAATTGCAGAATTTCATTCTTATTCTAAAACGGTGAATTACGAAAAGAAAAGCATGCATTTTTTGACTGAAAACGGCCCAGTCTGGATATTGAATTATGAAAGTAAGAAATCCGGACATAATGGTTTACTGGATGAGTCGGAGTACGCTTTTTTTCGTGATCAGTCGGGGGCTCTAGTTAGCGCTTTTAAAGCTCAAGAGCTTCAAACGATCGTTTTTAATTTTGTGGACGGAAGCCTTGATCAGGTTCGGGGAGTGATCGTTGGTTTAGAGCTGGCCAGTTATAATTTTCTTAACACGTATAACAAAATTGAAACAAAGAAACCAAAATTAACTTTAATGTTCAGTGGTAAGAAGAAATTAAAGGTAGATAAAAAGTTAATTGAAAGTTTTCAAAGAGAAGCCTCTGCGGTGCAATTGGCAAGGCACTTGGTTAATTTGCCACCCAACGAAATCAATCCGGAAACTATAGAGTATCTTGTTAAAACGGGCCTTGAATTTCCTAAGAGTTTAAAAATTGAAGTCTGGCATGAAAAGAAATTAGCCGCTGAAAATATGAATTTATTGTTAGCTGTGGGTAAGGGTTCAGAAACTCCGGCCCGGATGCTTCACATCAAATACCGTCCGACAAAAAAGTCGACAAAAAAACCCATCGCGTTTGTCGGTAAGGGAATCACTTTTGATACAGGCGGGCTCGATATTAAACCATCAGCCGCCATGCGCCTGATGAAAAAAGATATGGGTGGAGCCGCGGCGGTAATTGGTTTAGCTTACTGGGCCGTTCACACTAATTACGCAAGACCTTGTGATTTCTATTTGGCATTAGCCGAAAACTCAATTGATTCTAAATCAATGCGACCAAGCGATGTCTATCGCTCGCGTGCAGGTTTTCTTATTGAAATTGACAACACCGATGCGGAAGGGCGATTGGTTTTGGCCGATGTGATGGATGTGGCCGCAACAAAAAAAGCTGAAGATGAACCGGAAATATTAATCGATATTGCCACGCTGACCGGGGCCATTAAAGTGGCGTTGGGTACCGAAGTTGCGGGCTTATTCACAAATGATGACCAGTTGGCCGCGCAAATGATGGCTGCCGGACAAAAAAGTGGTGAACCCAATTGGAGGATGCCGCTGGTGCAAAAATATTTTTCTTCGATGTCCTCTAATTTTGCAGATTTTAGAAATTCCGGAGAAAGTTTCGGTGGCGCCATTACGGCAGCCTTGTTTTTAGAAAAATTCTGCGGCAATAAAAAGTGGGCGCATTTAGATGTGTATAGCTGGAACGATAAACCAACGGGTGCGCTGAGTTTTGCAGGTGGCAGCGGGCAACCGGTGCAATCAATGATTGCTTGGTTAAAAACACGGATTTAATTAGTCATAAATTAAAGGGCGGCGACCAGTGCATCCACAGTTTTTTTGGCATCGCCGTAGAGCATGCGAGTGTTGTCTTTGTAAAAAAGTGGATTTTCAATTCCGGCATAACCTGCAGCCATCGAGCGTTTAGAAACAATAACGGTTTTGGCTTTCCACACTTCAATAACCGGCATTCCGTAAATTAAACTACTCGGATCGTCGAGTGCCGAAGGATTAACGATATCATTCGCACCAATCACCATAACAACGTCGGTTTCAGGCAATTCTGGATTTACTTCGTCCATTTCTAAAACAATATCGTAAGGAACATTGGCTTCGGCTAACAATACATTCATATGACCGGGCAAACGACCGGCCACCGGGTGAATGGCAAAGGTCACCTGGCAGTTTATGCCATTGAGTTTTTTAACTAGTTCGTAAACCGAGTGTTGAGCTTTTGCTGTGGCCATACCGAATCCCGGAACAATGACCACGTGTTTTGCATCTCTTAACAACTCGACAGTTTCATCGATTTGAATGGCTTTGACTTCGCCCACAATGACTGCGCTTGAAACTGCAGCTTGACCTTCATTGGCGCCGAAACCTCCAAAAATAACCGAAAAGAAAGATCTGTTCATGGCTTTGCACATAATATATGAAAGTATGGCGCCCGAACTGCCAACCAAAGCGCCGGTTACAATCAGCAAGTCGTTACTCAGCATAAATCCGGCTGCGGCCGCAGCCCATCCTGAATAGGAATTCAGCATCGAAACTACAACCGGCATATCTGCGCCACCAATAGCCATGACTAACAAAACTCCGAGAATAGAAGATAAAGCTGTCATGAGCACCAGTAGTTTAATGCCTTCGGCGGATTCCGCATTTAAAAATCGAATCAAAATTGCAAACGACACCACAACGATTGCAATTAAAACCAAATGCCGACCTACATACATCAAGGGTCGGCTCATGATTTTTCCTTGGAGTTTGCCCCAGGCAATAATTGATCCCGTAAATGTTACTGCACCGATAAAAATACCTATAAAGACTTCTGTTAAATGAATCGTATGTGCAGCACCGGACAAAGTTTGCGTATGCGGATTTAAATAACTTCCGAAACCGACAAGCACGGCGGCTAAGCCAACAAAACTATGCAGTATTGCCACCAACTGAGGCATAGAGGTCATTTCAACTTTAATGGCCACAATAATACCAATCACCGAACCAACGGCCATGGCCGCAATCAGCAGGGCATGACCCTGGGTGCTTTCCCCAAGGGTGGTGGCTACTATTGCTAAGATCATTCCGATAATCCCGTAATAATTTCCGCGCTTAGCGCTTTCTTGGTTGGCTAATCCACCAAGACTCATAATAAAAAGAATACTGGCTGCAATGTACGAAGCTGTTTGTAATCCGCTAATCATTATAACTTCCTATTTTCTGAACATTTTTAACATACGATGAGTAATAAAAAATCCCCCGGCAATATTGATCGTTGCCACGAGAACGGCCACCACGGCTAATATTGTAATTGGGCTACTGTAATCATTTTCAATGTGTAATATGCCACCCACAATGATGATTCCTGAAATGGCGTTGGTCACGCTCATTAAAGGAGTGTGTAGCGAGTGAGACACATTCCATACAACCTGCCAACCGATAAAACATGACAACACAAAAACAGTGAAGTGCGACAAAAACTCCGGCGGCGCAACGAGACCGATTAAAAATAAAAATGCAGCCAGCGCCGCTAATACGCAAGTCATCGTCATATTATTTTTACGCGTGATTTCTTCAGGAGTTGGGCCTTTAGGTTTTTCAACAGCAGGGGGCAGCTTGGGTTTGGCGGCAACACTTAAAGGCTTCGGCGGCCAGTTGATTTTTCCGTCATAGACGACCATGGCCCGACTAATAATATCGTCGTTCATATCAATTTTAAATTTTTCAGCCTTACCCATATCGTCCAGTAAATGACACAGATTATTTCCGTAAAGTCCGCTTGCCTGCGCCGGTAATTGATCCACTTTTCCGGCAATAGTAACTCCATGATACTTATAAATTTCATCCGGGCGGGTCACTTCGCAGTTTCCACCGCTTGACGCCGCTAAATCGACAACCACCGATCCGGCTTTCATCATTTCGACCATATCTTTTAAAATCAATTTCGGAGCCGGTCTTCCGGGAATTTGTGCGGTCGTGATAATGATATCAACTTCTTTTGCTTGGGCACGAAACAAGGCCATTTCAGCTGCAATAAATGCCGGGCTCATCTCTTTTGAATAACCGGTAGCTGTTGCTCCGTCTTCTTCAATTTCTACAGTCAAAAACTGCGCGCCCATACTTTCAATTTGCTCACGAACTTCTTTGCGGGTGTCGAAGGCGCGAACAATTGCACCTAATGAATTGGCCGTACCGATAGCCGCAAGACCTGCAACGCCGGCACCGATAACTAAAACTTTTGCCGGTTCAACTTTACCCGCTGCTGTTATCTGGCCATTTAAAAATTTTCCGAAATGATTTGCGGCTTCAATGACCGCGCGGTAACCGGCCACATTAGCCATCGACGAAAGAACATCCATTTTCTGTGCGCGCGAAATTCTCGGTATTGCATCCATAGCAATGGCATTTATTTTTTTCTCAGCTAACAAATTTAATAGTTCGGTATTTTGCGCGGGCCAAAGGTAAGAGGCCACTAAGGTGCCGGCCTTCAAGAATGAAACTTCACTTTTAGTTATAGGCTGAACTTTTAATACGATGTGTACGCTCGAATACAAAGAAGCGGCATCCGCTACAATTGTAGCGCCTGCATCGACGTATTCTTTATCGCTGTACGAAGCCAATTCGCCGGCCTTTGTTTGCAAAAATACTTTAAATCCTTGCTTAATTAAACGCTGAACTGTCTTAGGAGTTGCTGCAACTCTCGATTCATTTGCCGACACCTCAAGTGGAATACCTACATTCATAAAACTCTCCGATCTCAACTACTTCTGTGAAGAATCTGTTTTAATCCATGCCGTTAAGGCCAGACTCATGGCTTTTTCTACCGGAATATCCAGCGGCGAAACCTGATTTTTATTAACCAAAATTGTATAGCCGCCAAGTCCGTAACTCATCGGCACATAAACGGCAATTTTTTCAGAGCTTATCTTTAAGTTCGAGTCTACATCACTAAAATGTTCTCGCGTAACCAGGCCTAAAACCTCTTTGTCGCCATCAAAACTCACCAACACGACTTTTTGCATGGTATTGCTGCCGTTTTTCGAAAACAAATTCATCAAATCACGCAGCGGAGAGTACACAACCTTAATCAAAGGCACTTCAGTTAACTTTTCTTGTAACTTGTGAAGCAAGCCTGCGGTTACGAAATTATTCAGCAACAAACCGAGTAAAAAAATTAAAACCAATGTTGTTAAGAAGCCGAAACCCGGCACGTAAAAATCAACAGGTAGAATGTTTCGCAGAAAATTACCTAACAAATTTTCAACTATCGTAACGCCGGCATAGACCACATAAATTGTGACGGCCAACGGTAAGAAGCTAATCAGGCCGCTGATGAAAATTTTCTGTATTTTGCTCATTGGCTACATGATTATTGAAGGCTCGCCCAGAGTCAAGAAAGGCTTTGAAAATCAACCACTTGGCAGCATTTAGGTGGGCCTGTAAGCGCGGAGGAATTTTGTATCTGAAACTTAAAATAAAACGCAAAAAATTTGTGCATTTGAAGTTTGAAGATACCATTATGGGCGAAATAGAAAAAATCGAAAATATTGAGCGGGTTTTTCCTCTTGGAATTTCGCAAACCCAAGGTGCATTCTTAAAACAAATTGAACCTAAAGATTGTAAATAAATTCTCAAAATAAGACGCACTAAAGGAAGTTCTCGTTTTCAAAATGAACTATTTTGAGAGAATCAAGCCCTGGTATTTAGTTCAGTCGAGTCTTGCCCGATACTAGTCCTATGTCGAAACTGAACATGGTTTTTGTAGCCATATTAGCACTATTTGTTGTTCCTCATGCGCAAGCTCAGTTGAGCTCGCCTAAAGTCATACCCGGCGAATACATCGTTAAATTTAAAGTACAGAAAGTTCCGGGCGGGCATCTTAGGGCCGTGAGCAAGATGGGTAACGGAATTTCAATTAAAGCCATGTTTCCGGGTTCGCAAATGATGCATATCAAAGCTGAATCATTGGCTGCGCGAGATGCACTGTATTCTAGTTCTGACGTTGAATTCGTAGAGCCCAATTATATATTGAGTGTGGATCCGGTGGATGTGAATGGGTTTGGGTCGGCACCGTCTTCGACGGATACTTACTCGCAGTCAAATGCGCCTGTACAGGTGAAAGACTCGTGGGGAATTCAAAAAGCCTATAATGTAGGTTCAAAAACTGTGGTGGCCGTTGTAGATACCGGTCTGGACAAATCCCATTTGATTTTTAAAGATTCAAACGGTATTTGGGAAAATTTGGCTGAAAAGAATGGCCTTCCCGGAGTGGACGATGACGGTAACGGCTATATCGATGATGTGAACGGCTGGAATTTCGTAACTAATAGTCCTAACGCAAATGATGACAACGATCATGGAACCCATGTGGCCGGAATTGTTTTAGGAGTAGGCCAGGACATTTTTGAAACTCCAGTGCGTGAGTCAAAAGTAAGTATAATGGCTCTCAAATTTCTTGATTCAAGTGGTGCAGGTTCTACATCGAGTGCGGTTAATGCAATCTATTATGCCGTGAATAACGGTGCAAAAGTAATTAACAACTCTTGGGGTGGTTCTTCCTATTCGCAATCATTGCATGAGGCGTATACCTACGCATATAACAAGGGCGTCGTGGTGGTTTCTGCGGCCGGTAATTCGAATGCAAATAATGATTCGACCGCAATGTATCCGTCTAATTTAGATTCGCCTAATAACATCAGCGTTTTAGCCGCAACTGATTATGACAGCAAGGCTTCGTTCTCGAATTACGGTTCAACGACAGTGAGTGTTGCCGCACCGGGTGTGGCGATATTAAGTTCTGTTCCTGGTACCGGTTGCTTAGCTCCCGGATGTTTTCAGATGATGTCGGGTACTTCGATGGCGGCTCCATTTGTTGCGGGCCTTGCCGCGCTCGTCATTCGTGAAGCACCGCAATTATCCGCTTATCAGGTTAAGAGCGTGGTTATTGCATCTGTTGACGTCTTTACTTCGTTGAACGGCAAAGTTGCCGGAAGCGGTCGGGTCAACGCTCAGAAGGCTATTACTAATGCTAAGGCGCAATCGAATGTTGCAGCGTGGGCGCCAGCCTATTCTCCGGATTATAAATCCAATCGTTCAATCGCTTCGGGTGCTGATTCTAATAGTGCAGCTCCAGCCGGTTGCGGTCTCGTAAAGGCATTAATTGATTCGGATTCCGGAGGGCCTTCTTCGGGTGCTGCTGACCCGATTGGTGAAATGGCGATGGTGCTTTCAATCGTTTTATTACCGATTGTTATCGCAGTGAATCTGAGAACTCGCTCAATGCAAAGAGTTCCGGTCGTGAATCGTCGATTCTATCAAAGGTATTTGATTTCGAAAAAAGCCGTATTGCAAGTCTGTGATCAGATCATCAATGTAACTACTGAAGATATTTCTGTGGGTGGTATTTCGTTTAAAGGTACAACGGCTTTAACTAAGGGTCAGATTGTAAAAGTTAAGTTCGATGAAAACTCGAGCGAGCAGATAGACGCTGAAGTCGTATGGTGCACGAAGAAACAAGAGTACGGACTTAAATTCTTGAATATTTCTGATGAAATTAAGTTCGAAATTCAATCATGGACGCGGGGACTGGTTCCGACAAACTAAGATGTTTACAGCAATGTCCCTTTAAGAATGAGACTGGCCACACTGAAATAAATAACAAGGCCTGTAACATCGACGATAGTTGCAACGGCCGGAGCCGAAGCTGAGGCTGGATCCAGTTTGAATCGACGCAGAATAAACGGCAGCATCGAGCCTGATAATGCACCCCACAGAACCACACCAATGACTGACAGTGACACCGTAGCGGCAATCAATAAATAATGCTCGCCGTACATTTGTTCACGCCATGGCCAAAAGTAAATTCGAAGTAAGCCGATAATTCCCAAAAGTACACCGAGGGCCAACCCCACAACGGATTCACGAACGAAAACTCTCCACCAGTCTTTGAGCCGCACTTCACCTAACGCCATGGCGCGCACGATGAGAGTTGAAGCCTGCGAGCCCGAATTGCCACCGGAGCTAATAATGAGAGGTAAAAACATAGATAGAATGACAGCGCGCTTGATTTCATCTTCGAAATACCCCATGGCACTGGCCGTGAACATTTCGCCAATAAAGAGAATAAGTAACCAGCCACCGCGCTTGCGGACCATTTCGGTTAAACTGATTTGCAAGTAGGGCGCATCTAAAGATTCGACCGCACCGATTTTATGGA
This sequence comes from Pseudobdellovibrio sp., assembly GCA_043769795.1. Taxonomy (GTDB): domain Bacteria; phylum Bdellovibrionota; class Bdellovibrionia; order Bdellovibrionales; family Bdellovibrionaceae; genus Pseudobdellovibrio. The sequence goes on from JAYVIY010000052.1 coordinate 30,285, forward strand.
TATCTTCAGTGGCTTCTTCTTGGATGGCCTGAGCGATATCATCGAAAGTAACAATACCTACCA